>JABMQB010000613.1 GCA_013203525.1 Mariniphaga sp. | reverse complement strand
ATTTTACCAAAACGAAAAGAACTTTTTCAAGTGTTTTCTGATTCAAATTTGCATAAAAATTATAACTCTCTTTTACTTCTTTTTTTTCTCATAGATTCTCCCTTGAGTTCAATCCTGTGAGATTGATGTGTCAAACGGTCAAGGATTGCATCAGCAATGGTTTTTTCTCCAATGACAGAATACCAGCTATTAACCGGCAGTTGGGATGTTACAATTACTGATCCTTTACTTTGCCGGTCTTCAATAATCTCAAGCATTGCAAGCTGGTTCTGATTATCTGGTAGTTGAAGCCCAAAATCGTCAATAATGATCAGGTGCTGCCGTTCTATTTTGGCCAATTCTTTCAAATATGATCCGTCAGCCTTTGCCATTTTTAGTTTGGAAAACAGTTTTGTAGCATTTAAATACATTACCCGGTATGCTTCAATGCAAGCCTGGTAGCCCAAAGCCGTAGCCAGGTAACTCTTTCCTATGCCTGTACTTCCGGTTATTAATATATTCTCGTATTTTGCGATAAAGTCACATTCTGCCAATCTTAGGATGTTGTTTCGATCAATATTCCGCACCTGGTCGTAAATAATGTTTTCAATTGATGTTGACTTATAGATCCCAACTTTTAGAAATTTCCTTTATTGCATTAGTAGATTTCTTCTATTAAATTCTAATTATGCAAAAACAGAATTCTTAAATGTGGTGAAAAACTCAGGAAAATATACTTTTCACAAAAAAGCACCGATTAACCGCAAGTATTTAAATTGAATCGTGTCAAATGGATGTTAAAATTTTTTAGAAAATAATTAAAACAGTTAAAACATGAGAAATTTAAGAAAACTATCAGTTTTATTTTTAGTGGCAGCAGGTTTGTTTCTGTTCAACTCGTGCGATAAAGACGAAGTTGTAACCGAAGATGTAGTTGCCATAACTACGGCAACCGATTACATTAACCTGATTAATTCATTTTCGTTGTCAACGGTTGATGAAGTAACAAACAGCGAAGAAAGCGATTTAAAATCAGCAACTATTGCTGATTGTTTAACCGTTACAATTCATGAAAATGAAGATGGCGAATTTTGGCCACGCAGCTGGACTTTCGACTATGGAACTGAAAATTGTGAATGTTTCGCCGGAAACTACAAAAGGGGTAAAATTCACGTAAGTTTATCCGATTGGTGGAGAAATGAAGGTTCGTTCAGGGAAATCACTTTTGAAGATTTATATGTGAACGACAACAAAATGGAAGGAGTAAAAACAACTCTCAACACAGGTTTGAATGAAAATGGTAACCTAACATTCACTAAAAATGTTACTGACGCTAAACTTACTTATGCCGATGAAACTTCAATGACTTGGGCTTGCGAAAAGTACAGTGAACAAGTTGAAGGCGGTGAAACAATTTTATTTGCCGACGATGTTTGGTCTGTAACCGGTGCCGGCGCTGGAGTAAACCTCGACGGAAACAGTTACACCATGAATATTACCACCGCATTGATTTATAATAACGGTTGTTTTTATCCGGTTAGCGGAATTATGGAAATCTTAACTGAAGGCGAAGACTTGAAAGTAATTAATTATGGTGATGGTGAATGTGACAATACAATTACTGTTACCGTTGGAGATGTTACTGAAAACGTTGAACTATAAATTCTAAATTCAAATATTTAATTTGAAGAATAGATTGTGAATTGGAATATTAACATGAAAAATTACTTGTTAATATTCCAATTCTGTGTTTTAACTAAATGATAAGTCTAAAAAAGAAATAAATTAAACAAAAGCTCATTATTTGAAACTAGTTGGCAGATGGTATTTTTAAACAAGAACAATTTGCTGAAATTTTTGTAATATAGCTAAGTATAAAAACTTTAGATTGGTTTTAATAAAAACATTTAGAAATGAAAATTACAGAAGAAATAAAAATTAGCGACAACGGGTTTGTTTTTAATTCCAAAACCGGCGATTCGTTTAACCTGAATCCATTTGGATTAGAGTTAATCAAAAAAATTGCTGAAGACAAAGATTTCGAAAGCATCCGTGACGAAATGCTTGAAAAATACGATGTGGATGATTTGACCATCGAAAAAGATTATTATGAATTTTTTGCCCTGTTAAAACATCATCAAATAATCGCTCAGGGCGATCCGTTGGATTTTAAATAAACTGAGAATTATGTCGAAGCAAAAACTGACAATTGCAGTAACCGGGCTAAACAATACGGATAATCCGGGGCCGGGAGTACCAGTTATTCGTGGCGTACAAGAATCTGAAGATTTTGACGTACGAATAATTGGCCTGGTTTACGAAAATCTCGAACCTGGAATTTATATGGAAGATTTGTGCGACCGTATTTTTCAAATTCCATACCCATCCGCTGGTTCCGACGACTTGATTGAACGTATTGAACAGATTCATCAACAAGAAAAAATTGACGTACTGATTCCCAATTTCGATGCAGAACTTTTTTCGTTCATGAAAAACGAACAACGTTTATTGGACAAGGGAATTCATACTTTTTTACCTTCACTGAAACAGTTTCAGGAGCGCGAAAAAGACCAACTGGCAAAGTATGGTGAAAAATACGGAGTAAAAGTTCCGGGAAGTATCAATCTGGGTAATGTTGGCCAAATTTCTGACATGGAAGATAAATTTGATTACCCCGTAATGGTGAAGGGGCAATTTTACGATGCTTACGAAGCGAATAATGAAGAGCAGGTAAAACAGGCTTTCTATAAAATTTCAGCCAAGTGGGGTTTTCCGGTAATTGTACAGGAATTTGTAAAAGGAACTGAAGTAAATGTTATTGCGCTTGGCGATGGAAAAGGAAATACAATTGCTGCCGTTCCCATGCGCAAACAATACATAACCGATAAAGGAAAAGCCTGGGGCGGTATAACTCTTGCCGATGAAAAGATGATGGAGCTAACCCGCATGTTAATCCAGAAAACAAAATGGAAAGGCGGAATGGAACTCGAACTAATTAAAACAAACGATGGAGAATATTTCCTTATTGAAATTAACCCACGCATTCCGGCATGGGTTTACCTTGCGGTTGGTGCAGGGCAGAATATTCCGGATGCTTTAATAAAACTGGCGCTTGGCTGGGATGTAAAACCAATGACCGAATATAAAATAGGAAAAATGTTTGTGCGTTATTCTTATGACATGATTGTGGATTTGGAGAAATTTGCAGCTATTTCAATGAATAAAGAAATTTAAGAAATTATCCACAGACGGAGAGACGCAAAGAATTAATAGAATAATAATAAAACTCTGCGCCTCTGCGGTGAAAAAATAAAAAATAAAAATCAATAATAATGAGCAAGTTAAAATACGAAAAACCAGTTATTAGTAAAATAACAGCAGGAGTTCCTAATAAATTCGGCTTACCTGCAAAACAAAAAATAATTTCTGAAATCGATGGAATTCCGGTTCCCAAATTAATGGATGAATATGGATCGCCGGTATTTGTAATTTCAGAAAAAACTATAAGGGATACTTACGCAGAAGCAAAACGCGCTTTTGAAACCCGCTACCCAAAAGTTCAGTTTGCATGGTCATACAAAACCAATTACCTCGATGCAGTTTGCAGTATTTTTCACGACGAAGGTTCGTGGGCTGAAGTTGTTTCAGGTTTTGAATTTGAAAAAGCGCTTTCGAATGGTGTAAACGGATCGAACATTATTTTTAATGGTCCCGAAAAATCGGAAGAAGATTTAACGATGGCGATTAACCACAACGCATGCATCCACATCGACCATTTCGATGAATTATATTTACTAATTGAAACCACCCGTAAACTGAACAAAAAAGCTCGCGTGGCCATTCGAGTAAACCTCGATGCAGGAATTTACCCTATTTGGGATCGGTTTGGTTTTAACTATGAAAATGGTGAAGCATGGAATGCGATCAACCGGATTATGTTGGCAGAAAACCTTGAAATGATTGGATTACACACGCATATTGGAACTTACATAATGGTTGCTTCGGCTTACGCAATTGCAGCTACAAAATTGTCGAATTTGTACATGGCAATTCACCGTAAATTCGACCACTGGCTAAAATACATTGATTTGGGTGGAGGTTTTGCTTCAAAAAACACGTTGAAAGGGGCTTACATGCCGGGTTCTGAAACCTGTCCTTCGTTCGACGAATATGCTGAAGCCATTTCAAATGCAATAATTTCGTCTGAAATTCCGCACGAAAACTTACCTGTTTTATTTATGGAAACCGGACGTGCATTGGTTGATGATTCGGGCTACTTGCTAACTACTGTATTGGCAAATAAGCGCTCCACACTTGGTCGAAGAACAATGGTTATCGATGCCGGAGTGAATTTATTGTTTACTTCATTTTGGTATAACCTAGGGGTTTTCCCGAGTAAAGAAGTTTCCAGTCATGTGGAAGAATCGACCATCTACGGACCACTGTGTATGAACATTGATGTGATTCGCGATGCCATAAATTTCCCACAGTCGAAAGTCGGTGACCAGTTGGTAATTGAACGGGTTGGTGCCTACAACATGACACAGTGGATGCAATTTATTACATTCAGGCCAAATGTTGTACTGATTGATTTAGAGGGAAAAGCTCATATCATAAGAAAAAAAGAGAACCTGGATTCGTTGAAAAGTTTCGAACTGAATCCGAAAAAATAAACAGAATAAATGAGAGGCAACACCCTAAGTAGGAAAGAAATTCTTTCTTCCGTACTAAATAGCTATACGCAGGTATTTTTTTCATCATCGAAATTACTGTCTGTTTTTTTAATTCTTATTAGCTTTTTCGATTACGGCGCCGGAATGGGTGGATTAATTGCTGTTATAATTGCCAATTCTCTTGCCTGTATTTTAGGATACAATAAATATCTAATCAGTTCGGGATTGTACGGTTTTAATGCTTTGTTGGTAGGTTTGGGTGTGGGTTTATTTTACGAACCTTCCTTACAACTTTTTTTGCTTGTGGTAATTTCAGCAATTATAACCTTCTTCCTTACTATTGTTTTTCAGGGCGTACTTGGTAAATATGGGTTACCCTTTTTAAGTATCCCTTTTTTAATTGGCATTTGGATTGTGGCATTGGCGGGTGGAAATTTAACTGCTCTCAACATTAGCGAAAGGGGAATTTTTATTTATAACGAATTATACGCACTTGGCGGACAACCTTTTGTCGATTTTTACGATTTCCTTGAAAACAACATTAAACCTTCTTTTCTCAGGATTTATTTTCATTCGCTGGGAGCAATATTCTTTCAGGCTCATTTGTTGGCTGGAATTGTAATTTCGCTGGGACTGCTTATTTATTCACGAATAACATTTGTACTTTCCTTTTTAGGTTTTTCGGTTGCTTATCTGTTTTATAATATTGTAGGAATCGAGTTCGACTCACTCGGCTACACATTTATTGGCTTCAATTATATTCTTACAGCCATTGCCATTGGAGGTTATTTTCTGGTTCCGGGGCGCGTAACTTTTGGATGGGTTATTGTTTTGCTCCCAACCGTGGTATTAATTACCATAAGCACGCAACAAATATTTTTAATGTTTAACCTCTCGCCTTATTCGCTACCGTTTAATATGGTTGTACTAATGTTTTTGTACGCATTAAAGCTACGCGAACAACGCCCGAAACAGTTAGTTGAAACCCCTGTTCAGTTAGGCAAACCCGAGAAAAATCTCTATTTGCACTCTGGAAATATAAAACGGTTTCCGGCTGCTTACCCAATTTCTGCATCATTGCCTTTTTATGGCGAGTGGACAATTAGCCAGGGACACAGCGGTGAGCACACTCACAAAGGGGCGTGGCGTCATGCGTGGGATTTTATTATTACCGACCGAAATGGAAAACAATTTAAGGCGAGTGGCGATTTTCATGAAGATTATTTTTGTTTTGGTAAAACAGTGCTCGCACCATTTGCAGGAACGGTAATTGAAGCTATTAACACTGTTCCCGATAATGTTATTGGCGACGTAAATACCAAAAGTAATTGGGGAAACACGGTTATTATTAAACACAGCGAATATATTTATTCAAAACTCAGTCATCTGAAATATCACTCGGTTGATGTGAAAGTTGGCGACATTGTGAAACAAGGACAGGTAGTTGGCCGTTGTGGAAATTCAGGAAGGTCACCCTATCCACACCTCCATTTTCAGTTTCAGGCAACACCGTATATTGGCTCGGTTACACTCGATTATCCGTTTGGATTCTTTTTGCTGAAAGAGGCAAACAAATATTCGCTTAAAACTTTTGAGTTTCCAATAAAAAAACAGATTGTTGCCAATCCTCTGAAAAATGCAATATTGTCGAAAGCTTTGCATTTTATTCCGGGGCAGCGGCTAACGGTTGATGTTGAAGTTGAATCGGAAAAAGAGAAATGGCAAAAGCAGGCCGGCACTTTTACCTGGTTGGTTGAAACCGATGTTTTTAATACAACTTACATTCGTTGCGAAAAAGACGATGGATTGGCTTACCTCTACAACAATGGGGATTTGCACTATTTCACCAATTTTACGGGAACAAAAAATTCTGCTTTATATTGGTTTTTTATGGCCCTGTTTAAAGTTCCTTTAGGCTTTTTGCCAAACAGTAAAATCACCGATTCAATTCAATTAAATATGATGTTTGGTGGAGTACTAAAGTTTTTTCAGGATTTTATTGCACCTGTTTTTCTCTTTTTAAAAGTAGATTACGATTTGAGTATTAAGGATTCGGGAGATATTTTGTCTTCGGGAGATATTAATTTGAGTACCTTAATTACAAAAAAAATTGCGGGACGAAAAATAAAAGAATTTAATTGTGAAGTGAATATAACCCCGGAAGGATCATTTAATATTTTTATTACTTTCGACGAAGCTAAGATTAAAATAATATGTCAAAACGAATTGGAATAACGGCTATTTTGCTTCTGTTTTTGTTTGCTGCTTCGGCACAAAAAAAACTGAGTTATATTGATGTAGATAAAAAATCGTATGAACTTCATCAGCAACAAAAATGGGACGAACTCATTAATTTTTCTGCTGAAGCACGCAAGCAGGGAATGGATTTTTTCTATTTGCAGGCACGGACTGGAATAGCCTATTACAATTTAAAAAAATACAGGAATGCTGCCGACTGGTTTCTGAAAGCATGGAAAAACGACCAGAGTTTTGAATGGTTGCAAGAATATTTGTACTACAGTTTGGTGTTTGGCGGACGTTCTACTGAAGCATCAAAAATAGCTGCTGGTTTTACCCTATCATTAAAACAAAAAATAAATTTTGAATACATGAAACCTCTCCGGATAGCGTTTGAAACAGGGTATAGTTTTAATCCCAATTTCGATCAGCTCGACAATAGTACAATGTACGACCAGATTGGTGTTGATGATAATTATGGAGAAGCCTATTTTTTGAAAAATTACATGTTTCAATCATTGGATTATAGCCACCAAATTGCCCCGGGTGTAAATTTAACACATAACCTTACACATATTGGAGTTAATCGCGAAGAACAGGTGTACTGGGGATCGCGAAATTCTTTTCCAATAAAGATTAACCAGTATCAGTACTTTTTGAGCCCTAATTTTGTATTAGGTAAAAAATTATATGTATCGCCATCCATAAATTTAGTTTGGGGAAATACTGAGCTGGTATTGGGAGATTATGATCCTAATACTTTTTATACATTGAATATAAAATATTCCGATGCTATATTTTCGACTGCTGCATGGACACATTTTGGTGATTTTTCAACAGGAGCTGAAATAAACTTCGCAAATATTTACGACAGTGGATTTACCCAGCTTTCAACCTGGTTGACGGTTTATCCGCTTTCGAATACAAATTTATATTTTACTCCGCGTATTTATTTTAAAAGCGATTCTGAAAATGGTTTTGGCTACAATGTATTTGGAATTTCAGGGGGGGGGCAAATTGGACCTGTGCATTTTTACGGGCAGTATTTGAAAGGCGACATGAAGAACTTTATTGAATCAGCGGGTTATGTTATCGCCAATTTCCCGGGAAGATCGGAACAGAAAATTACGGGAAGCGTTTATTTCCCTCTGGGAAAAAAGTACCGTTTTGTTCTTCGTTATATGAATCAGGATATTTTCGAAAATTACAATGTTTATACTGATGGAATAATAAGCAATTCGCTGGAATACAATTATATAAAACATACATTAACAGGTGGAATATCATGGAATTTTTAAGAACAAAATTTATATTTTTAGTATTGGTAGTTTTTGCATTGCCATCGTTTGCACAAATGAACCAGGCAGCACTGGAAGCTGCTTTTTCGAAAAGTTATGCTCACGAAAAAAATGGCGATTTTTCGGCAGCAATGGATGAATTAAAAAAAGTATTGGATGAATCATCGTATGAAATTAACATACGGTTGGGATGGTTAAACTATAATGCTGGTTTGTTCGATGAATCAATTATTTTTTATTCAACTGCACAAAAATTGAAACCTTATTCTGAAGAAGCTCGCTTTGGGTTAATTCTTCCAAAAGCTGCGCTTGGAAAGTGGAACGAAGTAATTGAGTTATACAACAAAATACTGGAGGTGAACCCTCAAAATACTGTAGCTTTGTACCGACTGGGTTTGGTTTATTATGGCCGTAAAGATTACAATAAAGCACAACCCATGTTTAAGAAAGTGTTCGATTTGTACCCATTTGGTTACGATGGATTACTTATGCTGGGTTGGAATTCCTATTTTCTTGGT
>JABMQB010000057.1 GCA_013203525.1 Mariniphaga sp. | reverse complement strand
ATATAACCTTGTGATGCAGCAACAAAAGGATTAGCAAATTTTTGTTTGTATTCGTCAATTTTTTGTTGACGAAAAGTTTCCGGATCTTCTGCTTCGGCTATTTCTTTACGGAATACAATATTGGCTGCTCCTTCAGGCCCCATAACGGCAATTTCGGCAGTTGGCCAAGCAAATACAAAGTCGGCACGCAGATGGCGGGAATTCATTGCGATATATCCTCCACCATATGCTTTACGAAGAATAACAGTTATTTTTGGTACTGTTGCTTCACTATATGAATATAAAATTTTTGCTCCGTGCCTGATAACACCCGCGTGTTCCTGATCAACACCTGGTAAATAACCAGGCATGTCTTCCAATGTTACTATTGGAATATTGAAGGCATCACAATATCGGATAAAACGAGCGGCTTTATCAGAACTGTCAGTGTCAAGCACACCAGCTAAGACCATTGGTTGGTTGGCTACAAAACCAACCGTATTCCCATCCATACGGCCAAAACCAATAATGATATTGGGAGCAAAAAGTTCCATTATTTCAAGAAACTCAGAACTGTCGGTTATTGCTTTTATAATATCACGCATATCATAAGGAATGCGTGCATTAGCTGGTACAATTTCCTCTACTTTTTTACCTTTTTTAGGTAATTTTGGAGGTAAAGCTAATGCCTTACCCTTATTATTCCTGGGGATGTAAGAAATTAAGGTTTTAATCTGATCAAAACATTCTTGTTCGGTTTGTGCAAAAAAGTGTGCATTTCCGGTTATTTCAGCATGAACCCTTGCTCCTCCCAACTCTTCCATCGATATTTCTTCACCTAAAACAGATTTAATTACGCTGGGTCCTGTGATAAACATTTTTGAAATATTTTCTACTACAAAAACAAAATCGGTGAGGGCAGGAGAATAAACTGCACCACCGGCACAAGGTCCCAAAATAACAGAAATTTGGGGTATTACTCCTGACGCAAGTGTATTGCGAAAAAATATTTCGCCATATCCAGCCAGAGAATTTACACCTTCCTGGATTCGTGCTCCACCAGAATCATTAATACCAATTAATGGAACCCTCATTTTCAAAGCATGATCCATTATTTTAGTAATTTTTCGGGCATGCATTAATCCCAACGATCCTCCTGCTACTGTAAAATCCTGAGCAAAGATGCAAACTGGTTTCTGGAAAATTGTTCCTGTCCCAATAATCACTCCATCACCATGTAAAACCATCTCTTCCATTCCAAAATCTTTTGCACTATGGGCAACAAAAAGGTCATATTCGTGAAATGATTTTTCATCAAGGATAGCCAGTATCCTTTCACGGGCAGTAAGTTTACCCATTTTTGCCTGCTTTTCGATGGCCTTAGTACCTCCACCTTTTTGTACTTCCTTTTTCCTCTTCCTTAGGTCGAGGATATTGTTTTTTAGTGACATATAGAAAGTTTTAGTTTAATTTTCTTTCTTCAGTAAATATTTGACGGGGCTAAATTAATTTTTTTTTGTAAGCCTACATGTTTTAAAAATTATTTTACATGATTAAGCGGAAATGTATTGGATTTAAATTTGAATAATTTTCCTATTTGTTAAAATGTTTTCTATCTCGAGGCCCATCGGATTACAATTAATGCAATAAATCCAAACGCAAAATTCGGAATCCAAACCGCTAAAAAGGGGTGCATATTCCCATTAATTGCAAATACTGTTGACATTTGTGAAAAAAAGATATAAGAAAAAGCGAAAAGCAATCCAAGCCCAAGATGAAACCCAAGTCCGCCTTTTACCTTTCTTGAGGCCAAACCGGCACCGATAAGTGTCAGTATGAAAACTGAAAATGGGCCACTTGCCCTTTTATGTTTTTCAATTTCATACTCAATTGGATTTACTCCTCTTGAACTCATACTTACAATTTGCTTTTTGATATCGGGAGTAGTCATCGTTTCAGTTTCATTCCTGATAGTTCTATATTCATCGGGTTTCATATTCAATGTTGTATCGATTCTATATCCTCTTGTAACTTCTTCCTGCCCGTCTTTCATCGTTCTTATCCAATATTGATTTAAAATCCATTTTTGGCTTTCTTCATCCCATCTTATGTTTTCAGCTGTTAGTTTTTCTACCAGGTTTTTCCCTTCAAATTTTTCCATAATAAATTTATCACCTACATTATTACCTGAAAAACTTCGCATATAAATATATACATCAGGTTCAATTTGCCGATGGATTTGTCGTTCGTTGGTTACGTAATTTTTGATATATGTATTTCTGAAATTGATACGGGTTTTATTGGCAGGAGGAATAATATAATTTCCTAAAACAAACGAAAGAATTGCAATGATTAAGGCTGAGAAAAGATAGGGCATCATTAATCTCCGATAAGAAACGCCACTACTTAAAATTGCAATAATTTCGGTATTGTAAGCCATTTTTGAGGTAAAATATATTACCGCAATAAATGTAAATAGCCCACTGAAAAGGTTCGTGAAATAAGGAATGAAATTCAAATAATAATCAAAAATAACTTTATTAATGGGAACTTCATTTGCCAGGTATTCATCCAGGTTTTCAGCAACATCGAAAACAAGAACAATCGCAATGATCAGGATTATTGCATAAAAAAAAGTCCCTAAAAACTTTTTGGTAATATATATATCTATGGTTTTAACAATTTTCATTTTATAAACGTTGTGATAATTTTTTTACCATATCTTCTTTCCATGTCTTAAAATTATTTTCCAATATTTGATTTTTTGCTTCATCAACCAACCAAAGGTAAAAAGCAAGATTATGTTGGCTGGCAATTTGCGACCCAAGCATTTCGTTAGATATTATCAGGTGGCGCAAAAAAGCTTTTGAGTAATCCTGATCTACGTATGATGTTCCGTTAATATCAACCGGTGAATGATCGTTTTGCCATTTTGCATTTTTAATATTTATAATGCCCTCGCTCGTAAAAAGCATCCCATTCCGGCCATTCCGGGTTGGCATTACACAGTCGAACATGTCAATTCCACGGTCGATTGCCTCAAGGATATTAACAGGTGTGCCAACGCCCATTAAATAACGAGGTTTGTTTTCGGGAAGGTCGGAAGTTGCAATTTCAACCATTTCGTACATTACTTCTTCCGGCTCGCCGACTGATAATCCACCAATTGCATACCCATCGGCATTGTAATTAATAACATCTTTAACTGCTATTTTTCTTAATTCAGGAAAGGATGCACCCTGAATAATTGGGAATAAAGATTGCTCATAACCGTATTTTGGAGAAGTTGTATTAAACTGATTAAAACACCTTTCGAGCCAGCGTTGTGTAAGTTCCAACGATTTTTTTGAATAGCTAAAATCAGCATCTCCGGGTGTACATTCATCAAAAGCCATTATAATATCGGCACCTATTGAACGTTGAATATCCATAACGTTTTCAGGAGTAAACATATGGTACGAACCATCGATATGTGATTGAAATTTAGCTCCTTCTTCAGAAAGTTTTCTGATATCGCCAAGCGAAAAAACCTGGAATCCACCGCTATCGGTTAAAATGGGTCCTTTCCATCCATTAAACTTATGTAATCCTCCCGCCTTCTCAATTACTTTAATTCCTGGCCTGAGATACAAATGATAAGTATTTCCAAGGATTATTTGCGCTTTTATATCTTGTTTTAGATCTTTAACATGGATGCCTTTTACGGAACCTGCGGTACCAACAGGCATAAAAATCGGTGTTGTAATCTGCCCATGAGCAGTGCTGATTGTGCCTACCCTTGCTCTAGACTCCCTGGAAGATGTAATCAGTTCAAATTTCATTAACCGTTTTTTAACGGCTTCAAAGATAATATTTAACTTTTTACCGATGCTAATTAATATTTTGAAGAGTTGTTAATTTAATTTAAAATGGCTGCATCCATTTTAAATTATACTTATAATTTTGTCTCCGAATGGAAGATTTATTCAGTTATAGTGAATTTGTAGGAAAATTAACAGTTCAGGAAATTGTACTGCTTGCTACATTTGCAAGCATTATGTTAGTCCGATTTTGTTTCGATTTATTTGTGTACGGCAGAGTAGTTTTTGCAAAAGATAAACGTATTAAAAATTCTAAACCTTCTTTCTCCGTTTTAATGGTTATCAGGAATGAAGAAAACAATCTGAAGAATAACTTGCCGGCACTATTAAATACAAAATACCTTACAAATGAAGTTATTGTGGTTGATGATTTTTCCCAAGACAGTTCCTATGCAACCCTGGGGCTAATAAGAGAAAAGCATAAAACCCTTCAGATAAGTAACCTGAGCCAGGAAATGCGTTATTCATCGAAACAAGCTTTAAATATTGGATTAAAAGCTGCTAAATACGATTGGATAATTCAAACTAAACCTTCAGTGATTGTATATCCAAATGATTGGATTTCTTCTTTTGCCGATAAAATAGAAAACAATATAAACCTTGTTGTGGGTTATTCCAATATTGCTTCCAAAAAAGGATTAATGAATTTATTATACAAGGTTGAATTATTTTTTCAGCAATTCCAAAGTTTTGCTTTTATTGGATGTGGATGTGGTTATGTTGTTGAAGAAGACAATATTGCATTGTTAAGGCAGAAATATTTTGAGATGGGTGGATTTGCAGGCGAAATGGATGATGCATACATGAATTTGGAAAGGTTGATTAATAAGGTTATAAAACGAAAGTATACTGCACTTAACCTTTCTTCGGAAGGAGTTATTCATAAAAACAGGTTTATAAATGCAAAAAAATATAAAGATTTAGTCATTAAGTCGATCCATATAAAACGCAAGTTGAAATTTTTAATTCGCACAGTGTTATTAATAGATAAATTATCAAAGTTGTTTTTAGTTCCATTATCTATAATTGCCATATTTTTATTCCCTGAAATTATTTTAACAAGCTCAATCATAATCCTATCAAAGGTAATTTTACATATGTTTATTATTTATCAAGTCCTTAACTCTTTGAATGAAAAGAAATTATTCATATCTTCGTTAATATATGAACAAATAATCCCTTATTACAAGTTAATTTATATCAGGAATTATTTTAGTTCGTTACGAAAACGAAAATGGAACAACAATTAGTCAATAACCTCTCAGACAAGGCTCAACAAGATTATGCTTTTGTTAAAGCTGCTTTGAAGGATGACGAAAAGGCTTTTGCCAAATTGCTTGTCCGTTATAAGGATACCATTTATTTTATGCTCCTGAAAATGGTTAATAATAAAAGCGATGCAGAGGATCTGACTCTGGAAGCTTTTGGGAAAGCATTTAATAATCTTCACCAATATTCACCTAATTATGCCTTTAGTACATGGTTGTTTAAAATTGCTTCAAATAATTGTATTGATTTTTTGCGTAAAAAGAGGGGAATTCACGTTTCAATTGAAAATAACCAAGAGTCATCCGAAAGTGAACAGCCACTTAGGTTAAAGTCGAAGGAACCAAATCCTGAAGAAAAATTAATTAGAAAACAAAAAGCTATTTTATTACGAAAAGTAGTTAGAAGATTAAAGCCCCGCTATCAAGTATTAGTCGATCTACGTTATTTTAAGGAATTTTCATATGAAGAAATAGCTAAGGAGTTGGAACTCCCATTAGGTACTGTAAAAGCACAATTATTCAGGGCACGTGAAATGTTGTTTAAAATGATCGACTCAACCGAAATAAGTAACAAGGATTAGAATTTATGGAGCTTATTCAAAAGTATTTTACCGATTTTACAGATCAACAAATCGAATTATTTGCAAGGCTTAAACCTTTGTATATTGAATGGAATGAAAAAATTAATGTAATATCACGAAAAGATATTTCAGAAATTTATGAAAGACATGTGCTGCATTCATTGGCAATAGCAAAGGTTATTTCATTTACTCCTGGCACACGGATTCTTGATGTTGGAACTGGTGGAGGATTTCCGGGTATTCCGCTTGCAATTGCTTTCCCCAAAACCAAATTTCATCTGGTTGATTCGATTGGTAAAAAAATAAATGTGGTTAAAGCTGTAGCCACCGATTTAGGTTTAGCAAATGTAATAGCAGAACAAGTTCGGGCAGAACAGATAGACAATAAATATGATTTTATTGTAAGCAGGGCAGTTACAGCTTTCCCAAAGTTTGTTTCATGGGTGAGAGACAAAGTTCTGTGGGAATATAAGAATTCACTTCCAAATGGAATTTTTTATTTAAAAGGTGGGGATTTTGCAGAAGAGATTGAATCCTTCGGTAAAAAAATATTTGTTTATGAATTGAGTGATTTATTTGAAGAGGAATTTTTTGAAACCAAAAAACTGATTCATCTTCCAATTTCAATTCGAAAAAAGAAACGCAAATAATTATTGCTTTTTTATTGGACTGATCAACCCTTCAATTACTCAATCATTTTTTTAGATATACTCATCGCCAAACGAAACGCCCATTTTACGGGCTTTACTAATTAAAGGATTATCTTCCTTAACAAGCCTGAGTTTCCCTCCAACTTCATCGAGAGGTGCCGTAGTTAGTTTATTGTTTTTCATTGCCACCATTGTCCCGAAACACTCTTCTGCAATGCACTGAGCTGAAAATGAGCCATATCGTGTTGCAAGAATCCTGTCCATTGGAGTTGGGCTGCCACCCCGTTGAATATATCCAAGTACTGTTTCCCTGGTTTCAATTTCAGTGTAAGTTTGAATTGCTTCCGCAATAAACGATGCTGCCGATTTGCCCTTAGGATGTTCAATGCCTTCGGCTACTACTACAATCGAATAAGGTTTATTGTCTTCATAACGGGTTTCAATTTTTTTACAAACTGAACGGATGTTGTATTGCAGTTCGGGTAAAAGGATTATATCGCCGCCACCTGCTACACCCGAATAAAGTGCTAACCATCCGGCATGATGTCCCATCACTTCAATAATCATAACTCGCTGATGCGAGTTTGCTGTGGTATGTAAGCGGTCAATCGCATCCGTTGCAATTTGTACAGCTGAATCAAATCCAAAAGTTATGTCTGTTCCCCAAACATCGTTATCAATGGTTTTAGGAATACCAATAATATTCAGCCCTTCTTTCGAAAGCATATTCGCGGTCTTCATCGTACCATTTCCTCCAATACAAACCACACAATCGAGCCTCAGGTTTTTATAATTCTGTTTTATTAATTCAGGTTTATCCCTGTCGCTACCTCCATTTTTAACAAGTTTGTATGGTTTCTCTCGTGATGTTCCAAGGATTGTACCACCCACGGTGAGGATCCCTGAGAGTTGAGATTCTTTTAGTTCGAAATAATCATTATTAATTAGCCCAAGATAACCGGCATTAAATCCGATAACTTCCATGTTATACTCAACAATAGCTGTTTTTCCGACTCCCCTAATGGCAGCATTTAATCCAGGACAATCACCCCCGGCAGTAAGGATCCCAATTCTCTTTTTCTTTTTCACTTCCTTTATCTTTTTGGTTTTTTCTGATATAAAATGCCTTATGCATTTCGAATTTACAAAACAAATTTGCAAATAGGATAATTAATTCTAATTAATAGCACTGTTTTATCAACAATTTAATTTGTAAAAGTAACTTATAATTTAAAAGTTTTTTAATTCAAAAATTTTTGAAATGATGAAGATTTATAATTACTATTATTTTTGTAATTTCGTTGCGATTTATGACAATTTAAACTAACAAAAATAAAATTCTTCAAAATGAAAAAGTTATTTTTTATCCTTTTAACAGCAGTGTTAATTATTTCAGTATCATGCCAGAATAAGAAAAGTAAGGAAGAAGCAAACGATGCTACAACTGAAACAGTTCAGGATGATGGTTGGATAACTCTTTTTGACGGAACCTCAATTGAAGGTTGGCGTGGAGTTAATAAAGATACACTTCCTGGAGCTTGGACTATTGTTGATGGGACTATACATTGTATTGAATCGGGATTGGGAGAAGCCGGTGCTATAAATGGTGGTGATATTCTTTATGACAAAAAGTTTTCAAATTTTCATCTGAAATTGGAATGGAAGATTGGGGAAGGTGGAAATTCAGGTATTTTTTATTTAGGACAGGAGGTTGAAGGTGATCCAATTTGGAGAACTGCTCCGGAATATCAAATACTGGATAACGAAAAACATCTTGATGCTATGTTGGGTGTTGATGGAAACCGTCAGGCCGGATCACTTTACGATTTGCTTCCTGCCAAACCGCAAAATACCAAACCTGCCGGAGAATGGAATACTTGTGAAATTCTGGTTTATGATGGAACTGTTGTCCATAAGCAGAATGGTGCGGCTGTAGTTGAATACCATTTATGGACTGATCATTGGAATACTATGATTGCCAATTCAAAGTTTCCGGAATATAATCC
This sequence comes from Mariniphaga sp., assembly GCA_013203525.1. Classification (GTDB taxonomy): domain Bacteria; phylum Bacteroidota; class Bacteroidia; order Bacteroidales; family Prolixibacteraceae; genus JABMQB01. Next base: position 348 of record JABMQB010000057.1, on the reverse strand, counting down.
CAATTGGGCAGAGGTTGCAAAAGAGGGGTATATTTCACTTCAGGATCATGGGCATGATGTTTGGTTTCGTAACATTGTAATTAAGGAAATGTAATAATTGAATATGGAAATAGGAAACCACTTCAAAATTTGAGGTGGTTTTTTTATTTTTTAATCAAATAATTCCTCGAGGCTTTGCCTTGGGGTTCCATATATTCTCCCCTGAATTTCAGGGGAGATGTCAGTTGAAAGACTGACAGTGGGGTGAATAGAGAAAATTCGATTTTCGGCTTTTTTGCCGAAATAAAATTGGCGTAATACTCCTTGGCTCTGCCACGGGGATAGTCAACTTTAAGAATTTTCTTTATT
>JABMQB010000612.1 GCA_013203525.1 Mariniphaga sp. | reverse complement strand
TGTTGTAATGATCGATTCACTTGAATCGGATCTCGATTCAATTGAGTATGCAGCACCGGAGTTTACAAAACGGGTAAAGGTAAAAGCAGGAAATCTTAAAAGAATTGCAAACCGGGTAGTTACGGAGGTTAGTTCATGGGATGTAAGGGTAGTCGATAGTGTTTTAATTAGCAAAGCCCTTAATCAGGAATTAAACAGACATAATATAAAGATAGATTTTGAATACGGTATTTTTAAAGATTCGGTTTTAACCAATAATTCGGTTAATGCTGATTCTGTAAAACTCAAAAATTCAACATTTCAAACTAGTTTATATCCGAATAATATTTTTGATAATAACATTATTCTTTCACTGTATTTTCCTGGGCAGGATCGGTTTATTTACAGGTCGATAAACTGGTTACTTATTGCTTCATTTATATTTTCCATGATTATTTTAATCACTTTTGCTTTGAGTATTTATTACATTTTAAGGCAAAAAAAGATATCTGAAATGAAGTCGGATTTTATTAACAACATGACCCATGAATTTAAAACTCCGATCGCGACTATTTCTGTTGCTGCTGATTCGATTTCGAACGATAAGGTTGTTGAAAATCCAGAGCGTGTAAGGTATTTTGCCGGAATGATAAAAAAAGAAAATACTCGTATGAATCGTCAGGTTGAAGATATTCTTACAATTGCCAGGCTTGATAAAAAGGAATTTGAATTTAACTGGGAACCAATAAATGTGCATGACCTGATAAACGATGCAATACAAGGAATTTCTATTCAGGTTGAAAAACGTGCAGGTGATATTAATGTGGCTCTTGATGCAACCAATCCTGTAGTTACAACCGATAAATTTCATTGTACAAATGTTGTTTATAATTTATTAGATAACGCTATAAAATATTCAACTGAAGCTCCGGATATTAAAATTTCAACTCAAAACTCAACTAAGGGTATCTTGATAACAGTAAAAGATAAAGGAATTGGGATGTCAAAATCTGTACAGGGTCGGATATTTGAAAGGTTTTACCGTCAGTCGAGTGGGAATATTCATAATGTAAAAGGCTTTGGATTAGGATTAAGTTATGTGAAAGCAGTGTTGGAGGCAAACCTGGGAAAAATAACGGTTCAAAGTGAAACTGGCGAGGGAAGTGAATTTAGTGTATTTTTACCTTTTACCCGGGATGTTTGAAAATAAAATTGTTGAATGAATAAAAAATCGCATATATTTCTTGTTGAAGATGACCTTAGTTTTGGGGCAGTATTAAAGTCGTATCTCGAAATTAATGAATATGATGTTACCTGGGTTGATGACGGGAAATATGCAGTTGATCGATTCAGAAATGGTAATTTTGAACTTTGTATACTTGATGTGATGTTGCCCAATGTTGATGGTTTTACAATTGCTACAGAAATTAGAAAAACCGATCAAAAGGTTCCCATAATTTTTCTGACCGCTAAAGCCTTAAAGGAAGATATTATGAAGGGGTATAATATCGGTGCCGACGATTATATTACCAAACCTTTTGATACTGATATTCTTTTATTTAAGATAAAAGCAGTTATAAACAGACAGGGTGAAAATGCAAATAAAGAAGTAAGTGAATTTGAAATTGGAGGCTATAAGTTCGATTACAACCTTCGTCAGATTTCATTTGAAGGCAATGTTCAAAAAATGTCGCCTAAAGAAGCCGACCTCTTAAAATTACTATGCGAACATAAAAATGAACTTCTATCACGCCAAACGGCCTTAAATAAAATTTGGGGTGAAGATGGTTATTTTACTGCCCGAAGTATGGATGTTTTTATTACTAAACTCCGAAAATATCTTTCTGCCGATTCTTCAATCGAAATTAAAAATATTCATGGAAGTGGTTTTTTGCTTGAAATAAAAGTGTAATTCTATTTCATCCGTTTATAATTTATTATTTTTAAGGTAACGGATGCCTGCCTGTGGCAGACAGGGAACTCCCATGAATTTTTAACATGTTTTTTTTGTGTCAAGACTTTTGTCATGGTCGTTGCATATTTGTAATTTAGCTCTCAATTATTTTTCTTATAAAATCTGATAGTTCAAAATTATACTATGAATAAATTAGCTGTTATAACTGGTGCAAGTCGTGGAATCGGTAAAACTTGTTCATTGCAATTCGCGGCGCTTGGATATCAAACAGTTTTGATTGCAAGAAATGAATTGAAATTGAAGCAAATAGCTGAGGAAATAAGAATTAGTAAACCAGAAGTCCCCAATCCTTTTTTACTTGCCATTAATATTACCGATCAAAAAAGTATTGAATCGGGGATTCAGAAAGTGATTGAAAAATTTGGCCGGATTGATGTCCTCGTAAATAATGCGGGAATATATCTTGAGGGCACATCTGAATTATCAATTGAAAATTTTGAGGAGCAATTAAATACTAATTTAACGGCTGCCTTTGGATTGATTAAAAATATTGTCCCCATAATGAAAAAACAAAAGCAGGGTTATATTTTTAATATTGCTTCGCGTGCCGGGAAAGTTGGTTTTGCAGAAAGTGGCGGTTACAGTGCTTCAAAATTCGGATTGGTTGGATTAAGTGAATCACTGTTTCGGGAATTAGCCGGGTTTGGAATTTCGGTTACGGCAATTTGCCCGGGCTGGGTCGATACAGAAATGGCATATGAAGCAGGAACTCTGCTTGAAGCTACTGAAATGATTCAAACCCTGGATATATTTAAAGCTATGGAATGGCTTTTAAATCTTTCACCAAATGCAAGGGTAAAAGAGCTAATAATCGAATCGGCAAAAAGTATTCATTAAAAAAAGATTTATGAAAACAATTAGATTGGTTGGAGGAACAAGTTGGGTTTCAACGGTTGATTATTATCGCTTAATTAATCAGTTTACTAATGAAAATCTTGGAGGAGTAAATGCTGCAAAAATTATTTTGTATTCTGTCAATTATGGTGAAATTGATTTGATTCTAAAAAATGGCATTTTGGATGATGTATACCCGGTTGTTCGGAATGCAGCCTCTGCTGTTAAAAAAGCAGGTGCCCATTGTATATTGCTTTGTGCTAATACCATGCATCGTTTTGCTCCCTTGGTTAAAGATGAATTTGGATTGCCTTTAATTCATATCGGGGAAGTAACTGCCAATAAAATTAAGCGTGATAAATTATCAAAAGTGGGATTGCTGGGAACAAAATTTACAATGGAAATGGATTTTTATCATTCCAAATTAAATGATCAGGGAATAGAATCATTAGTGCCTGATGAAGCGGATAGGCTATATATTCATGATATAATATTTAATGAATTGCTGAATGAGGAGTTTAAAGCTGAAACAAAAAAACGATTTTTGGAAATTATTAATAAGCTGGCGGCACAAGGTGCAGAAGGAGTAATACTTGGATGCACAGAAATTCCTCTATTGATTAAACCGGAGGACACACAACTTCCACTTTTTAATACTACTGAAATCCATGCAAGAGCAGCGGTTGATTTTGCGTTGGGCCAATAAATTTATTACTTGTTGGAAAATAAATTATTTTCCCCTTTTGTTTTTTAAATGATTAAATTGCTTTCTGAAATTTTTATTTTAGAAAGATGAGTAAACGACGTGACTTCCTAAAAAATATGATGGCTATCCCAATATTATCATCAATACCAATATGGGATGGAAATGATAGCTTTCAATCTGACATCGAGACATTAAGCCATAAATTTAAGATTAGCTTAAACGTATATTCTTTTAACCAGCTTTTAATGGATGGTAAAATCGATTTATTTGATGTTCTGGATTTTTGTGCAAAATATAATTTCGATGCTCTTGATCCCACAGGTTATTATTTTCCGGGTTACCCTGAGGTTCCTTCTGACGAATTTATTAACCAATTTAAAAGAAAAGCTTTTTTATTAGGTCTTGATATTAGCGGAACTGGAGTTAGGAATGATTTTAGCCAACCCGATTTACAAAAGCGTAAAGCGGATATTGTAATGATTAAAAAATGGATAGAAGCTGCTGCAAAATTGGGAATTCCAAATCTTCGGGTATTTGCAGGAACGTCACCACATGAAGGATTTACACGTGATCAGGTATTTCAATGGATGGCTGATGATTTAATAGAATGTTGCCGGCATGGAAAGGAATTTGGAGTTATTGTATCAATTCAAAATCACAACGATTTTTTGAAAACTACCAACGATGTATTCCGTATTTTTGAAATGGTTGATTCGGAATGG
>JABMQB010000611.1 GCA_013203525.1 Mariniphaga sp. | reverse complement strand
CAGTATGTGAATCAGGTGAATATTTTATTGCATTCTCAATATATAAGTATGGCAATAATTCAAAAATATCAAAAGCCTTTATCTTGCAAGTGGTTTTACCATTAATATTTAGATTTATATTTTTGAGTTGTGCTGTATATTCAAGACAGTGCATTATTTTTTTGAACTTACCAAATATTATTGTGTCCTTTTGATTTCCTTCAATAATCAAATCTGGATTTTGATTAAAATCAAAAGTATTTAATCTTATAGTTATAAGTTGACTTATTGCGAATATATGCTGTGACTTATTATTAATTTGTTCTAAACTTATTTTTCCAATATTACACTCTTTTATTAAAGCTTCGATTTCTCTTTTAAGTTGCTTATTTAGTTTTCTTAATTCATGGAAAATATTATCAAAAAAATCTTGTTTTTCATTAATTGATGAATTCAGTTCTCCATACTTCTCTTTTTCAAGTTTTGCTTCTAAAAAGTTTGTTTCTATACCAAGATAATATTCAATTCGGTTTTTAAAATTCTCAATACTGAATTTTAAAATCGAATCCTTTTTTGTAATTCGTTTTCTAATTAATTTATTATTAGAAACACGTTCTAAATTTAAGCATGTAAAAATATAGACAAGAGAAGATTTTTTTATTCCTAATGAGGCAAATCCATAAGGACAACAACTAAATCCTTCTTTTTCTCTGATTTCATCGTAATAACTTTTACACTTTTGATTAAAACTTCTTTTACAGAATAATGGTACTTGGAACAAATATCCATCTTTTGGAATTTTATTTGCATTATTCACATAACAAAATGGGGATAACATCATTAGCTTGGAAAAATTAGTTTAAATATTACACTTGCAGTAAATGAAGTTAAAACAGCTTTAACATCGTCTGAAAATTGACTTGTTAAAGTTTTACTTGGGAAGTTATTGAGGTTTTTATTTTTATTTAATTGTTTTACATATTCATTTTCTAATTTTACGATGTCGAAAAGAGGAATATCTTTTTCAATTAAATGGTCCCTAACTTTTATCCATCTTAAGGCTGGATTTTTTGCAGAATCAATTGCATCATCAAGTTTTTCAACCCAATCATCAATTCCTATATCTTTTTTTAAGGTATTGTCAGCCATTCTAAGATATTTATTAAAACTTGCGTTATATAAATATGCTGAAAAGGCTAGAATCGTTTTAAAAGGATATTTTTTACGAATCTCAGAAATTATATGTGCTCCTTCAAATGGACTTTTAAATTTCTTACCAATTCCTTTTATATCACATAAAATTATTTCATATGGTAAAACTAAATCTATTTTATCAATATCATTCATATACATGATGTTGAAATCATGTCTCTCTAATTCATCCTTGTAATCGAATATTTCATCGTCAATTACTAAAATTGGGATATCTTTTCTTTCAATTTTTGCTAAATGGAAATTTGCAAGATTCAAATCTTTAATACTATTAGGATTTCCAATGTAATTAAACATATTTTCGATTTTATTTTAGTAAAGTTATAGAATTTTATAATGCAAATTGTTAAAATCCAATTCTTATTTTATTAAGTCTCACTTTTATATATTTAAATTTATAACGATAATGAGTTTGCTTGTAATAATAGTTTAACAGCTGCATTTTTGGAACTTTAATTTACTGGAATAAATATGTTTCAATAAATATATTTGCATAATTCATTATTCTCTTCTATTTAGCATGGATGAGGCTACTAACTTTCGGTGTTTCATTTGAAACATTGAAACTAATCTATATCTGTTTTATTTACGGAGAAAGTTGAGAAATTTCTATACAAAATATCAACAGGAATATTCATATTATGATTTTAGTCAAAAAAAAGGAACCGAAGCTCTTTAAATTACGCATAATATTGTTTAAACGATTCATACTCAAAAGCAATAAGTTTTGTGTCAAGTAATTCCGAAGCGCCGGGGAAATAAATGGAATCCATGTGATTTATAAAGGCATCCCAGATTGGAGTTTCTTCCTGTAATCTTTTTTGGCTGTTTTTACGGTAATAAGCTTTCATAATATAATATTTTAAAATGATGGGCTTACTACACAACAGAAATTCAATACGGTCAATTAGGAACTGGAATACCGCAATCCGCCAGTTGGCGGAAGGATATGCCGGGAAAATTATTGACAGCCAGCAAAGCGTATTTGAATGTATGTTGAATCTTTGCCAACCATTTAAAATATAGCATGAAAGCTTCAGTAAAAAAGCCAAGAGTAAAATGGAAGTATACGGGAATCACATCTCCCCATTATCAGCTAAAGAGTAAAAGGATTCGCTTGTAAAAATCACATGGTCCAGCACCGGGAGTTCAAGTAACTTACCAGCCTCAGATGCTTTCTTAGTTATTCGAAGGTCAGCATCGCTTGCACAAAGGCTTCCCGATGGGTGGTTATGCATGAGTATGATTGAAGAGGCATTGCATTTCAGTGCAGTCTGAAAAATTAACTTTATATCAACCACAACACCTGACAAACCACCAGTAAACATACTTGCAATACCCAGCACTTTATTAGCTTTGGAAAGTAGCATAATTCTAAAAGACTCCCGATAATCAATTTCAGCCATCCATGAAGGATAAACCAAGCTATACACATCCTTGGAGCATGTAATGTTTGGCATCTGCGAAGGTTTAGATTTGTGAGAGTAGGAAACAGTAATTTCGTTCAAGGAAAATAAATTGTACATGAAAATTACCCCTGCCCTGGGGATTTATTTTGGCTACTGGCACGCCGGTTAAATTTTGGCGTACCGGTTATTGAGCTGTTCCGGATTAGGGCAAGGGCGCCCTTCGACTTTGCTCAGGATTACAAAAAAACAGACAAGGGCGCTTGTATTACCCTTGCCTGTTCCGGAAAGTGATTAATATTTTTGGCTGAATTTAATTGGAGATATGGTTAATTCCACAGTTTTAATTAACAATTATTTTTTCAGTATTTGAATATTTATTATTAAAAATTTTAAGGTAATAAATCCCTTTACTTAAATGCCTCACATCGAATTCTTCAACATGATTAATTTTAAATGAATTGACTTGCCTGTACTCGATAATCTGACCTATTGGGTTCATGAGTTTTAGTGTTAAATCATCTATTGGATTTAAATCAATTCGGAAAATGAATGCACCGGTGTTTGGATTTGGAATAACAGTAAACTTTCGATCATTTTGGTTAACCAGTTTAATGGTATTTGGATTTCCGAATTGTATAACTGTAACATTTTTTTCCATCTCATTATCACCAGAAATTTTCACGGTAGCTTCCCGGTTAATATTGCTGGTATTATCTGATCTTGCCCAAACATAAATCAACCTATCATTACTCCCGGATAAGGGAGATAATGCTAACCAACCTGCATTGCTAATTGTTTCCCAGTTCATATTACAAGAAATATAGAAACTTCTGTAATTGTTAGCTAAGTGAGGTAAAAAAACTGTATCTAAATTTACATCCAGATATATTGATTCTTGTGTATAAACAGCACTAATATTTTTAGTTAGAAAGGCACTGATTGTCACATTTTTATCTTCAGGTTTAATCCAAGCTGATATGTTTTCAAATTTCACAGTATGTGAACCTTCTGATAAATTGGAAACAGTTGTTCCACTATTTTTCCATGGCCCGTTATCGACATTCCATTTAGCTCCTGCAATTATTGCATCAATAGGAGAGATACTGACTCTCAACGATCCAGTTCTTACTTCAAGAGTATATATTTCGCTCAAGCTGGTAGTTTGGTTTTCATTGATAACTACGTTTTTACTTTCTGGTTCTGACCAGCCATTAATTGTTTTAAAACTTTCTATATGTGTCCCGACCGATAAATTGCTAACAGTTGCCCCACTGTTTTGCCATACTCCACCATCTACATTCCATTTTGCACCATTATTTACAGCTTCAGATGGGTCTAGAGTAACATTTAATGAACCTGTTTGAGTGGCTTCCTTATTTCCAATTCCTTTAAGTTTTCTTTGAATTAGTCCTTGACCACTAAATGATATTATTTCTTCAAATAAGCCTTCTGTAATAGGTTCAAATTTTATTGATATAGTTTTTGATTCTCCATTTTTTAGACTATAATTTTTCTCATTAATTATTGTAAAAGGGCTTTCTGTTGAAGCTTCACCGACTAATGTGCCTCCACCTGAATTAAATACAGTAAAGATTTCTTCTGTTTTATTTTCTCCAATTTCAACAATACCAAAATCAAATTCCTCCTCAGGTACAACAACTAATTCAGGATTTGACTTAAAAGCGCTAGAATAAATAAATCGTTTCTCATTTTTCACACCAGTGAAAACAATACCAGCAGAATAATTCCCAACTTCATTAGGTGAAAATCTAACCGAAATATATGAACTCTCATTTTTATTAAGGGAATAAGTGGTATTATTTATAATATCAAATGATCCATTGTCAATGATTGCTTCACCATTTAATTGTCCCTCTCCTACATTTGTAATTTTAAATGCATTTGTACAATCTGAAAAAGAACCCACTTCTGTAGGAGGAATTTCAACTAATTCAGGTGATATTTGTAATATTGGATCATTCGAATCACCCAATTTTTGTATTTCAACCTTTTCAAATGATGCAACAATATCATTCATGCCAATAAATCCCCCGGGGAGACTGCTTAGACCTGCCCCTGTAAAACCCATTATTGCAAATTCAAATTGATAATTTCTATCAGAATAAAGTTCAACTTCAAACGATAATTTGTTTTCATCGTTAAAGTAGCTAAACGGAGTATGATTAAACTCTATTTCTGGTGTTAAAGTTTTTGCAATATCTAAAGCGAGGCTAAGCCATTTTTCCGCATCAATAACTGCGATGACCCATCCAGGAGGAGCCAATGCTTTAATTACAGCTTTTATAGATTCAATAAGTGCTTTTTCAACTACCCACCAAAAAGCTGATGGGCCTTCTTCATCCCATGTATAATATATTTCCAAACCACTTCTCCTCAAAACATCATCTGATGAATTTAATATATTTGTACCTACATATAATGACTGTTTATAATCATTTATTCCACCATACCCTCCAGTATAAATTTTTCCATCGATATTACCATGAACAGTTATTTTATATTTTCCTGTTTCTGGCACATTAAAGGTCCATTTAGTTTTATTCTCTAAAAAGAATGTACTTTGTCCGGCAAGGTACATTTCAACTAATGAACCTTGTTTTAATTTTCCTGAATTAGGCGTGTAATGAGAAGGAGATATAAGTACTTTTCTGAATCCAAATTTTGTTAATTCTTCATAATCTTGAGATGAAACTGCATTTGCATAAGGAGGAGTATAAATAATTTTTGGTATTTCACTTAGATTAAATGTAAGAGTTTTATCAGCATCATTTTTAGTCAAAATATACTCAATAGGTTCATAATCAGTTTTAGTGATATATAATGTTTTATTACCTTCTTGCTCAGTGAGAGTGCATGGAGTAGTTCCAATTATGGTTCCATCTGGACTTGTATAGCGCACATAAGCCCCGCTTGGATTAGAATGTATGGTTACACTATATTTATCTGAAGATGAAGTAGTAAAATTAATATTAGAAACATTGCTGCCATCACTATTAAAGTCTATAAATGACGGTGCAAAAACATAATTCTGCTTACTTGGAGTAGCTCTATAAGTAGCGCCAACTGCAAATCCACTCTGTTCCCAAGTTCCTGTTGCTCCACTTTTGACAGGATTTGGTACGCTACCTGAACCATTGACTCTGCTAAAGCTAATATCAATTAAAGAAACATCTCCAGAGATTGTTGAAGTGACTTTGCCACTTGCTGAAAAATTACCTTCTGTATAATCAATTATTAATTCGGGCTTGTTCGAAGAGTTTTCACTTGAATTAAACATTACTATCCCATCACTGCTTTTTTCCAAACCGAAACCATAATTAGAATAGTCAAAAGCGATCCACTTTTCAACAATATTAGTCACGTCAATTTCCCACCATTGATATGTCCCATTGGGTTTTGATAGTTTATTAGGAGATTCGCGTCCAGGTCGATTATTCCAGTTCACTGTACACTCATTCCAATGTCCAGAAATCCTACTAATCACAACATTACTATTGTCTGTAATTGTTGTACAATACAATCTTAATGTTGCTTTATTAATTTTAGAACCTCTTGGAATATCATCATTTCCAATATAAAAATAAAGTAACCCTATTATTTCCTGATAAGTACTAACGGCAACAGATGTTTCATTGCAAAAATTACCACCGGGAATACCTGATGCCACATAGGTATCTGAATGAATATAAAAGGTTTTTTTATTTGCTTTAACATTTAAAGCTAAAAAAAGAAAGAAAAGGATTAAAATGATATTGTTTATCAAATAAATTTTTGAAGAGGTATAACAATTTTTCATTTTGGATTATTTTGAGTTTATCAAAAAATAGATAAAATCAAATTATTTTCCATCACGACAAATGAGTATAGGAGTACTATTTATAATGAAAATCTCTTGAAATCTTCAGAGGAGTTTAGTCCAAGTTTGTTTATTATTTTTCTCCTATGAGTATCCACCGTGTGCTTACTCAAAAACAAAATTTCTGCTATTTCTTTTGAAGTTTTTCCTTTGCAAATTAACCTTGCCACTTCTTTTTCCCTTTCACTAAGATTTGAATTATCAATATGAGGAAAATGATTCCGTTTGTGGTCATAACGTTCTAAACATCCACGGAGATCATCAATATCAATGGGTTTAATGAGGTAGTCGAATGCTTCTGTTTTAATGGCTTTAATAGCATACTGGTCAAAGGCAGTCACAAATACAAACGAAGGAAATACAAAATTATCCCTCACTTTTTGAACTAAATTGAAACCAGTCATACCTGGCATTTCCACGTCGAGAAAAACAATATCCGGTTTGTTTTTAATTATGCGTTCAATAGCTTCTTTAGGGTCAAATTCTGTGGATATTACTTTAACATGCTTAAAGTGTTTGAGGATATCAGCCATACGGTTTAATGCAAGTTTTTCATCATCAACAAGTATGGCTGTAATGTTTTCCATTTTTGGTTTTTACTTCCTTATTACTTTGGGCACATTTAAAAAGGGAACAGTAATCTTCACTTTGGTGCCATCAGGCTCACCATCGGTATTATAAATGTCGGTAATTCCATACACTATTTTTACTTTTTTAAGGTTAAAATAGATTCTCAAGGCCTCATTTACTATTTGCAATCCCTTTCCAGTACTCATTAATGAGTATTGTTTTGCTTTTTCCCTCCCTATACCGTTATCAGAAATTGCAATTTCCAGTTGTTTTTTAATGATTTCAAACCGGATATACCCAATCCGAATAGGTTTTCGGGGAAAATATTTTCTAATGCGTTGGAGGAGTAATTAACAATCTGGATGTTAATTACTTATGTTATTTTTGTT
>JABMQB010000610.1 GCA_013203525.1 Mariniphaga sp. | reverse complement strand
TTCCACAACATTGTCAACCAGGTTTTTTACTACTTGTTCTTTTAATTCTTCCGGAGTGATACCAAATGCCAAAGGCAAAAGATTTGCAGTCTGGGTTCCTCCTTCATATTTCAATCCTTCAGAATCCCAATATTCCTTCTGATAAGCTTTCCTTATATTCTCTGACAAGTTTTTATATTCTTCTGCATCATCGTCATTGCCAATTATTTTAGCCATTTCTGACAAAAGTTTTGTAGAATAATAGAAATATGCAGTTCCGATTGGTTTTGAAGGTGTAGGTTCAACAGCAATCCAATCGCCATATCCATACCATCCTTCATTTCCAGGCTGGGTCCAAACATAAATATAATTTTCGCTTTTAGAATTCATGTATTCGACCCAGGCTTTCATCCCTTTGTAATTATCTTCAATAATTCGGGTATCACCAAAATATTGATAAGACAACCAGGGAATTATTACAACCGCATCGCCCCAACCAGGTTTTGAGGGACCACCTACAACAATCGGAGGATTTACATCGTAAACCCAACCTTCTTCATCTTGTCCGTTGGTAATATCAAACATCCATTTTGCCCAATACCGGGCCAAATCCATATTAAAATTTGCTGTAGGAGCAAAAATTTGTGCATCACCCATCCAACCCAAACGTTCATCGCGCTGCGGGCAATCAGTTGGAGCCGCATAAAAATTACCTCTTTGTCCCCAAACCACATTCTTATTAATACTATTAATTAATTCATTTGAACATTCAAAATTTCCTATAAAAGGTGCATCGGCATGAATAACTTTTCCAATAAGATCTTCAATTGCAGGCTTTTCATGCAACCCAGATATTTGAACATAGCGAAAACCATGATACGTAAATTTAGGTTCCCATTCCAGATCTTCACCATTTGAAATAATCATATCAATAGCTTTAGCAGAACGAAGATTTTCTTGTGCAACGGTTCCATCTTCATGCAAAAGTTCGGCAAACCTCATTTTTATTGTATCTCCTTTTTCAGCCTTAAAACTAACCTTAGCCCATCCAACTATATTCTGCCCTAAATCATAAACATATTCACCTGGAACAGGCTCATCAAGGGCAATCGGATCAACTGTTATTTGCTCACGCAACGGTGGTGCAAATGGACCAGTTAAATGTCCTTCGTAATCCGCTAATTCAACCTTTTGCCACTGAGAATCGTCAAAACCTGGTTTATTCCAATCTGATTGAATAAAGTTTGAATTATAAATTTCGCCATCATAAATATTATCAGTAACAATTGGAGAATCATCCCACTTCCACGATTCATCAGAAATATATATCTCTTTAGAACCATCGGTAAAATCGACCTGTAATTGCATTAAAAATTTTAAAGGCCCTTCACTATATTTCTGTTCTCCCGACCAACCAAGTCCTCCCGGCCACCACATATTTCCTAATACAGATCCTATTGCATTTTCTCCGGAAGTTAAAAAATCAGAAACGTCATAAACCTGATATTCCAATCTTTTGGGATAATGTGTCCATCCAGGTGTTAGTAAGTCATTTCCTACCCTTTTTCCATTTATAAAAAGGACATAATTCCCCAGGCCTGTAACAAATACCCGTGCTTTCTCAACAGATTTATTAAGCAATTCAATATCTTTCCGCATATATACCGACCTTCCCCTGTTTATTGTATCGCGGGCAATCCACTTTGCTTTCCAGTCTGATTCCTTTAATAGTCCCATTTCCCATTTTGCTGATTCGCTCCATTCAGATACTTTTCCATTCTGATCCCAAATCCTTACTTTCCAGAAATAGGTTTTACCAGACTCCAATTCATTGCCGTTATATTTTATAAAAACTGATTTATCCAATTCCATTTTCCCGGAATCCCACATATTACTTTCAATGTGTTCGATTGCTTTCAAACTACTGGCAACAATAATTTGACAAGCAGTTTGTTTTGCCCCTCTTCTGGCATCCTTTATTTTCCATTGAAAAATTGGATGTATTCTATCAATTCCAATAGGATTTGATGAGTATTCACATTTTAAGTCGTATAAAATTGAGGGAGATTCAGCCCTTTGACAAGAACTAAAAAGAACATAAAAAAATACTACAATTATGCAGCTAGTCAGAATTTTTTTCATATCAGAATAAGTTAGGTTAATTGACCATGTATAAAAATAACAATTTTCTTTTAGTAAACAGGGCTGTCTTGTATATGCATAGATTTTATATGATATTCATAAATTCTGACTTTTGTTCTTTTTAAGCATTCAAAAAATAATAATTTAATATGTTTACAAATCTTTAAATCGAATAATCATTGTATAAATAACATAAGAAAATAATTTAAATCTTTTTATTATTATCACAAGAAATATCTTTACAACTTTTTAAAAATAACTAATAAAATACAACTATGTTTATTCTAATGATAGTAGTCTTTATTTTAGGCTACACAGCAATAGCTTTAGAACATCCTTTAAAGATCGATAAAGCCGCATCAGCATTATTAACAGGAACAATACTTTGGACCTTATATGCCCTGAACCAACATGGATTACTTGAATTGGATCTGAGTCCTGCATGGGAGCATGTTAGACATACTGCTCATGATGTTATCCAATTTATTAAGCCCGGCGTTGACGAACCATATTTTAAAGAAGTCTGGGAAAGCACAGTTGATGTTGCAAACAGCCAAAGCTTATTTGTAAAACATGATTTGGAACATCATTTAGTTGAAATTGCTGAATTATTGTTTTTTCTATTAGGTGCAATGACAATTGCTGAAACCGTTGACCAACACCAGGGATTTAATCCTATTACAGATAAAATTAAAACTACCAATCAGGTTAAATTATTATGGATTCTTAGTATCCTGACTTTCTTCATGTCGGCAGCCCTTGATAACCTGACAACTACTATTGTTATGGTTGCACTACTGAGAAAACTAATTGAGGATAAAAAAACCAGATGGTTCTTTGCAAGTATGGTTGTATTAGCTGCAAATGCAGGTGGAGCCTGGTCGCCAATTGGCGATGTAACTACAATCATGTTATGGATTGGAGGGCAGGTTACAACCATGAATATTATTGTTGATGTGTTTGTCCCAAGTCTTGTTACCATGTTAGTACCTCTGATAATTGTAAGCTTTACCATTAAAGGAGATGTTACACGACCGCATTTAGCAAATAAGGAATTAAGAAAATTTACTACCAAAGGTGAACAGCGATTGCTCTTGGTAATGGGAGTTTGTGCCTTACTGTTTGTACCTGTTTTTAAAACCGTTACACATTTACCTCCATATATGGGAATGTTGTTTGGTCTTGGTGTAATATGGTTAACAACTGAAATTCTTCACAGAAATAAACCATTAGAATATAAACGCAAACTCACAGTTATCGGCGTACTTCAAAAAATTGATGTACCAACAATTTTCTTTTTCCTTGGAATTTTAACAGCAGTTGCCGCTTTACAGTCAGTAGGCCATTTAAATGTTTTATCAAAAACTTTGGAAGAATCATTCCAAAATATTTATGCAATTAACCTTGTAATCGGGGTGCTTTCCGCAATTGTTGACAATGTACCTTTAGTAGCAGGTGCAATGGGAAAGTATCCTATTGCAGAAGCAGGGAC
>JABMQB010000609.1 GCA_013203525.1 Mariniphaga sp. | reverse complement strand
GTTTTGTATCACACCCTTTAAAAGTATATTTTATTATTTGTCTAGTGGTCAGTGATTCTGGTTTTGGGTGGTCAATGAGAACGGTTTTTCCATTCTATCTGTCTTTCTCTTTCAATTTTTTCTTTTTTATTTTAAAGCAGATTACACCAAAAGGTACGTCTTTGTTATTATTTATTAGAACAGAATTTTCTTCTTTTTTAAATTCGGCCGATCCTTTGAAATCTATTCCTTCAAGCTTATTATCTGCTTCAAATTTTTCATTTTTTTCAATGTCAATAGTGACTTTATAACTTCCAGCATAAATCACTCTAATAACCAAATAATGGTTTTTAATTTTTTTGAAAAGTGATTTATTTGTTTTTGCCAACTTTTCTATTGCTTGTTCAAAATCAATAATCCCAAGGTCATTTGCAAACTTAAAGGATGTAATTTCATTTATTTCTAAATCAATCTTATAATTTAATTTACTATCATATTTTAAACCAAGGGAATTCATGATATTTAATGCACC
This sequence comes from Mariniphaga sp., assembly GCA_013203525.1. Lineage (GTDB taxonomy): Bacteria > Bacteroidota > Bacteroidia > Bacteroidales > Prolixibacteraceae > JABMQB01. The sequence continues at coordinate 6,374 of JABMQB010000609.1, read as the reverse complement.
ATTTGCACTTGTAATGCCAGATATTTTATCCAGTTGGATATTATAAGGAACCTCAATAACAGATAAATTTTCTTCATTAAATGGAGGAATATTTTTAAAATACTTTGGTAAATAACCAATAACAATATCCTTATTCTGTGATTCTAAAATACTACCTGGTTTTATATCCCCACCTGATGCTGTAAGGAAATTGATTTCAGGAATTTGTTTTTCCAATAGTTGTTCAAATTTGTTTTTCATATGTCTAAAGATTATTTAACTTTCAAATATTAGCATATAGCTTCAACTTCAGCCATTTAAATCAAAATAGGAATTTCCTTGGATTTTCTTTTCCAATTTTGGCGATTATTTTTTCACCCATTGCCACATCAAAATCAATTTTTAAACTTCTGTAATGCCCTCTTACAACAACCATATAATAGTCCAATCCATAAAGAGTACGTTCAAATACAAGGGACGAACTCAATAACCTGTCTTTAATCAGTGGGAAAAGGTTTGGATAAGCATTTGTGAATGAAATATCTGCATATACATTTTCATATCTGGCGAAATACCCCATGATTCTACTAACCCAAGTGTTATTTTTACCTTTTAAAAGTTTATTCCACTGATATTCACCTCCGAAATGACCAAAATTTAATTTCAATTTAGGATATGCTTCCAGTACTTTTTCCCAATTTTTAGGATTGTTAAAATAATTGGCATAAGACTTCCCAGAAAAAAACCATTTGCTCTCAGGTTCCTGTGTCCATATACCTTGTTTATTAACTTTCCAACCAACAATATTCTTAACATGTTTGCGAAATCCTCTTGTTTTTCCACTACTGCAATGAGCTGTTATTGGAATATTCTTTTCTTGACATACTTTATATATATTCATTAAAACAGAATGTGATGGAAGATATCCTAATGATGGATATATTTTAATACCCATAGGCTTGAATCCGTATTCACCATTAAATGCTTTTAAGAAAATATCATAAACTTTCTCATTTAAAGGATCAATTGGGATAAAAGGCAAAAAATTATATTTTTTAGGATTCTGTTTAAATAACTTATTAAGGTCTTGAAATTGCAGATTAATGTATTTTTCCCATTCATCGTCTCTGACAATTCTTTGCCTACCTTGAAGCATGTCCATCATAAGTGGGCAGAAAATTGAATTTTTGTCAAAATAACTAACCAATTTATCTGCGATTTTTTCAGTAGGTGATTTAAACAAACTTATGAAATATGCCAGGTTGCTTAATTTATCTTCGTTTGACCTACCAATTATTTTATGAAGTAAAGTGGCTAAATTGCCTACAAATCGCCTACTGTAAGGCATTTTGATATTAAATATCCTTTTTGGAACAATTGTGTCATTAAAGATATGACAGTGAACATTAATAAGGTTGTTTTCATCCTTTATTACTGGAATAACATGATCGGGAATCCTAGAATAAGGATCATCAGAGATTTGTTCTGCTTGTTTAAAAAATTCGGAAGTATCCATTTAGGGTAGTTTAGAAATTAAGAATTGAATTTAAGTGTTAAATAATAGTGCAAGTTATTAAAAATTAACAAATTATGCAATAGTGGAAAAACCGGACTAGTTGATCACCCCTCTCCGGTTTTTGAATCAAGCCGTGCCGATATTAACTGACCATTCCACTCCGGAATTTATACGTTTATAAGTGTCTAAATAAAACCGTTTTGTATCACACCCTTTAAAAGTATATTTTATTATTTGTCTAGTGGTCAGTGATTCTGATTTTGGGTGGTCAATGAGAACGGTTTTTCCAATCAAGCCATTATTATATCAGCTTTTTATATGTCTCCATAAACATTTAAAACAACATAACGTTTTACTCCAGATGGGTAAAATTTATAAACTTGTATTGATCGTATTCCTTTTCTTTATTGCTTGTGGAGAAAAACCAAATAAAAAGTAAAATAATCAGGATATTCTACAAGAAGGTTCAATTCTGTATACTAAATACGGATGTATAGTTTGCCATTCATTGGATGGGAAAATAACGTATGGACCGCCTTTGAATAATATTTTTTTGAAAAATATTACTGTTATACGAAAAGGCAAGTCATCGACAATTGTGGCCGACCGAAAGTATTTGAAAAAAGCTATTATCGATCCGGGATATGAAAAGGTTTCGGGTTACCAAAATAAAGATATGCCTCAAACATATTTTTCTGATGAAGAAGTAAATATCCTGGTTGATTATTTAATTGCATTAGGCATAGAAGATCAGACTAGTGAATGAATATGATTAATTTTTATAATGGCTCACAATTTACCAATCAGTAAAACATTTGAAGGTTGTATTAACATTATCTAAAAAAATTGCTTGGAATTTTTTGGCCTGTTAATTTTATTCAGGATTGCTATATTATAAATTCAATTGTTGTTTTTTACTGTTAGATTTACCACAAATATTAAAGAAATATATTGTTACGTATTGTACCTATGAAACGACCATGCAGAAATACTACACAAACAAGAATAATTAAAATCATGGGAGTTCCATCGAAATGAGCTTGCGAATTCTATCGAATACATTTAAAATAAACAATAGAATGAGATAAATACATTTGAGAACTAACAATTTTAATGAGATGAAAACAAAGTTTAATACCAAATTTATTGCTTTACTTATCACTATTCTGTTTGTTACAAATGCAGTCCGATGTCAGGAGAATAAATCTGTTAAAAATATATCAATCCTTCCGGTTCCCGTAATTGGTTATTCTCCCGAAACAAAAACTTACCTGGGTGCCGTTACTCTTTTTACATTTAATAATGCTAATGATACTTTAACCCGTACATCGAATGCAAAAATTGAATTTAATTATACATGGAACAAACAGCTAATTCTTGAATCTGACTGGAATTATTTTTTCCCAAAAGAGGCTTGGTTTACACGTGGAGTAATTCATTATTCAAAATACCCTGATTTGTACTATGGTATTGGTAATAACACATCTGAATCTGGCGAAATAAACTTTCAAAGCAACAGGCTTATATTTGATTTGGATTTACTTAAAAATATTAAAAACAAACTATTTTTTGGATTAGGAATAGACTATAAAAGCTTTAGTAATTTTGAATATCTGAATGATGGTGAATCCTATCCCGAATTAAAGAATGCAAACAACTTTGGCATTAAGGTACTTCTTTTAAAGGATCGCAGAAATAATATTTTATCTCCCACAAAAGGCAATTATTTTGAATTCAACAATTCATTCAATTTCAGTTCATCATTCTATTTTAAAACTGCCATTGATTACCGCAACTACTTTGGTTTAGGCAAAACAAATAAACATATTTTGGCCAGCCGTTTTTACCATTCCAGTATATTTGGCAATCCTCCTTTTTATGATTATGCTATGATGGGTGGCGATAAATATGTCAGAGGATATTATTTAGGAAGGTTCAGGGATAAAAACTTTTCTTCAATTCAATTAGAATACCGGACAAATTTATTCTGGAAAATTGGTCTTGCTACTTTTGGAGGTGTTTCTATGATTTATGAAAAAATAAGTAGCATCGGCAATAAAAGTTTTAAACCAAATGCCGGAATTGGATTACGTTTTTTGGTAGATAAAAATGAAAACACCAATTTAAGAATTGACTATGCAATAGGATCTCAAAATCAATCAGGATTTTATATAAGTTTTGGTGAATCATTTTAAAATTACTATTACTTAATAACATAAAGTAAAAACAAAAGAAAGTGATTTATAATATCTATTTTTAGCCGTTTACAAGAAAAAAATCGTAATATGTAAATGATTAAGGGTTTTAAAAGATATATTATCAATTTCCTGATTATTTTAAGTTTTGGAATAATTCCTGCCATTATCTGCCAGTTTTTTACCCGGCAACCTGTTGCACGTCATATCCATATCAGAAGTTTCCGCTATGGGAAAGATCCTTCAGTAATCAGGTGTAACCGGGGTGACACATTGTATTTAACCTTTTCTACTGATGATACCGGACATTCGTTTTTTCTTGAGGAGTTCGATATTGATGCCAAGGTCAGTCCTGCCCGTAAAATGGTTGAGGTTTTTAAAGCAAGTGATCCAACAGAAAAGCCAATAATTACTGAGGAGCTTATGTTTATTGCAAAACATCCCGGGCTATCGGACATTCTGGTTGCAAAAAGTAATTATCGTTGCCATGTTTGGTGTGGACCTATGCACGCATTTGAACATGGGAAATTGGTAATTTTTCCAAACACATTGCTTGTTTTTAGTTTGGGATTTATAATCGGAATATTTGTTTTATGGATTATTGGATTTTTTATCCAACAAAAACAAATTACCAAAAATGAAGATAAACGGGCAGGTTACCGTGATCTTTTTAAAAAATCAGGTTTTCTAAGGAAGATAGTAGTTTCAAGATGGCCACAGACTATTCTGATATTGTTAGCCATGATATTGGTTTATGTGGTGATATTGACTTCCATTTTTGGCACAAAAATGTCAGGCCGAAACCTGGGAGTTCTTTTAATGTGGGCCATTTGGCTTTTCCTGCTGGTAGCCATATTGACTCCATTCCTTGGAAGAATCTGGTGTACTGTTTGCCCACTCCCATTTTTTGGTGACCTGTTTCAACGTAAAACAGTATTTACGCCAATCGATGGTACCAAGGGTGAATATCGAAATAAATATTCCGGGCTTTTCCTTAAATGGCCCAAAAGCTTACAAAACAGTTGGCCTAAATTGATTGTGCTTTTGGCACTAACCACTTTTTCAACAACTCTGGTAGCCTTGCCACAAGTTACAGGATTTGCGGTTATTACTTTATTATTGCTTCCAACCCTTTTGGCTTTGATATTTGAACACCGGGCTTTTTGTCGTTACCTCTGCCCGGTAAGTGGTTTTCTTGGTCCCTTTTCCCGAATGAGCCCTTTGGCTCTCAGGAATAAATCTCAAAAAACCTGTGATCGTTGTAAAACCCATTATTGCCAGAAAGGAAGCAAAAATGGCTGGGCATGCCCTTATGGAATTAATGTGGGTGAAATGAATGAAAACTCTGATTGTGGATTATGCCTCGAATGTACCAGAAGTTGTTTGTATAACAATGTTACTCTTTATTCCCGTCCATTTGGGACAGAACTGGGTACACGTAATTGGAGCGAAGCCTGGTTGACAATCGGAGTATTTACATTGGCTCTTGTTTATAGTGTTTTGTATCAAGGGCACTGGCCAATAGTTCGCGATTATGTAAATATTCTTGACAAAGGAAACTGGGGATTATTTGGCATCTACACTGTAATTGTATGGTCACTTTCACTTGTAATAATGCCGGGAATTATTTACGGATTATCGTACTTAGGTAACAAAATTTCGAAAATTCAAATTAGCATAAAAGAAGTTTTTCTATCCTTTTCCGGCACTTTACTTCCAATGGGATTAATGCTTTGGATTGCTTTTGTAATACCCATGTTATTTGTTAATGTAACATTTGTTATGCAATCTTTTTCTGATCCGTTTGGATGGGGTTGGGATTTTTTCGGCACAGCCAACATACCCTGGCATCAATTTTTACCGCGCTTAGTTCCTTGGATACAATCAGCTTTGATATTAACCGGGCTTTATCTTAGTTTGCGAAATCTAAAAAAATCAATGCTTACACATTCCATAAACTCTCATCAATCACTTTGGATTATTTTACCAATGGCCTTGTTTCTTATTGGTAGTGCTGTGGCAATGATAATTTTCTTTACTAATTAATACACCAGATATTTAAGAGTTAATTCTTTAGAATAGCAATAACTTTCCGTTATTAAGAATAACTTTGATTAATTTTTTGAAATTGTATTATTTATTAGAATTACTATTTTTATTGATTAGATAAATAAAGATAAATTGTAGATGACAAAAGAAAAAGCTACTCCTAAAAAGAAAAAAGGTGGGTATAAAAATATCATTCCCATTGCCATTATTTTAGTTGCTGTTATAGGTGTTCCATTGCTTCTTTTAAATTATCAGGCTAAACGAAGTGGATTGACCAAAGGTGAAGTAATTAAGCGTATTGTTGGCAAATCGGATTCAGAAAAAAATGCTTCGTCTACTCTTAATAAAAGTGTAAGCGGGGAAATGATTGATTTCCTGGATCAGATGCCTATTGGTCAGGAATTCACTGAACCTCCTCTTATTGCTCATATTCAGGCTGTAGATCTTGATGATGATAATCTTTTGGATGTTATTTTGTGTGACGATGAAGGAAATTTTGTTTCCTGGATTCGGCAAAATCCCGCCGGGACATATACCGAATCGATACTGGCTGATGATCTCATAGCTCCATCTCATGTACAGGTAATCGATTTTGATAATGATGGCGACAAAGATCTTATGGTTGGAGTGCTAGG
>JABMQB010000608.1 GCA_013203525.1 Mariniphaga sp. | reverse complement strand
CTATCGCCCCAGGCTTCATGGCCACAGACCTGACCATGCCACTACAGCAGGATCCTGAGCGCAACACCTCAATTTTGAAGAGGATTCCCATAGGTCGGTGGGGACAAGGTGACGATCTGAAAGGAATCCTGATTTTCTTGGCTTCTTCCATGTCTAACTATATTAACGGAGCCATAATTCCTGTAGACGGTGGCTGGCTCACAACATGATCATCCGCTATCCGGTAAGACCATGAAAATTCCTGACATTTTGATAGAAAGAACCCAAGAAGATACAAACAGGTATGTGGGATGGCTGAAAACTATTGATCTTTCGATCGACGGAAACCTTCGCCTGGCTGGGTCCTTTCAGTCTCCCGAATACCCCGTTTGGCCAAGATTTCATGACAATTTTCACTACCCCCTTGGCATGGAGAGACTGCTCAATTTGGGATTTTTAGGGATCAAGCAGATGGCCTGGAAAAATATTGCACGTTTCAAGGGTAACGAGAAACGCTATTTTCAACTAATCCACAGGGTCTACCTGGCTGTTACCCGAGTTGTCGACCTTTATGCACGGGCGGCACAAGAAATAAACCGTCAGGATATCTATCGTATTTGCCGTGCCCTCTGCCAAAGAGCACCTGCAACCTTCCGGGAAGCCTGCCAGCTTTACTGGTTTGCTACTCTCTTTAGAATCGGAACGGCCACCATTGGCCGCATAGACCAACATTTGTATCCATTTTACCAAAGTGACCTGGAAAAGGGTTTCATAACCCGGGAGGAGGCCAGGGAACTTCTGGCGGAACTCCTGTACCGCTTCGAAAGGCGGGGGAATGGTCTGGGAGATACTCTGCAAAACATTACCTTGGGGGGTCGTAATGCTTCGGGTGAGGATGAGACAAACGATCTGACATACATTATCCTGGAGCTTTCCTTGGAAAACAAATATATCGAACCTAAAGTCAATGTTAGGTTACATGAAAGAACACCGGAATACCTCTTGGAACTGGTCTCCAGACTCCAGCTCAAAGGAACAGGCATCTGCACGATTTTCAACGACGATGCCATTATTGAAAGCCTTGTAAAATATGGAAGACCGGCTGAAATAGCTGCTAAATATTGTGCCGATGGTTGTTCTGAGATTATTCTCGACGGAACCGGTGAAACAGTTTTTAGGTATATCGACTGTCTTAAGGCATTAGAACATACCCTCTTCAATGGGAAGGAAAATATCCCCTCGAAAAAACGTCTGCAATATTATGCTAACACTCAGGATTACATCGAGATCAAGTCTCCAGTTGCGAAGGGAAAGAAGACAGGGGACTTTTTGGAAATGAAAACCTTTGAAACCTTCTACCGGGCCTACCTGTCCCAGCTCAAGTATCAGATTGATATTGTGCTGGCAACTCCGTACAACAGCGACGAGAATCCCATGCGACTCTTCACGGCAGCTACTATGCCGCAAGTCCTCGACGGTGGCGGGGAACCATACTCCAATACGGCATGCTACCATACCTATGGACTTTTCATTGGTTCTTTAGGGACGGCTGTTAACGGTATCGCGGCTGTGAAGTCCCTGGTTTACGAAAAAAAGCTGGTAACGAAAAAAGCTTTGATTGTTGCTCTTCACGACAACTTTGAAAGCCAATCCATCATGAAGCAGCTTTGTAAAGATGCACCAAAATTTGGCAATGATGACGACTACGTTGATAAAATAGCGGTTGATGTTGCCAGTAAATTTGCTTCATGGGTTAATGTATATAAGGACAGGACAGGAAAGCCGATTCTGCCGGGTCTTTACAATCATCTTTTCCATCACGCTGCGTACAGTGTTGGAGCAACTCCCGATGGCAGAAAGTTTGGAGATCCCGTCGGCGAACATATATCGCCCACCCCCGGAACTGCTGGTAAAGGACCCACTTCTATCATTAATTCCGTGTGCAAGATCAATACAAGTGAGCAGATCTTCGGATCCACATTACATTTGAATATCCCTCTTGTATCATTAAAGGGCATTGAAGAACCACAAAATATCTTGAAACATCTGGTACGGGTTTTCTGTATGAAAAACGGATGTGTTTTAAATGTCAACCTCCTCGATTCAGATAAATTACTGGATGCACAAAAACATCCTGAAAAATATAAGGATCTTGTGGTTCGTGTTTGGGGATTTTCTTATTATTTTACTCTTCTTAGCAAAGAGATGCAGGACCATGTAATTGCACGATCTAAATCTGCATGAACGGCTTAATTACAAATATTCAGAGATTTTCAGTACATGATGGTCCTGGAATTAGAACAACCGTTTTTTTGAAGGGATGTCCATTGTCATGTATTTGGTGCCAAAATCCGGAGACCATATCAGGTTATCCAGAGATACTTTTCTTTCAAAATCGTTGTATTAAATGTAAAAAATGCATTGAAGTCTGTCCAGATAATTGTTTTTCATGGGACAACGAAAGAATCACTTTTAGCAGCGATTATTGCAATCAATGTGGTGTATGTATCGATAACTGCCCTACAGGTACTTTGACATGGTCATCCAGCTATAGATCCGCCGATGATATCTTAGACGAAGCAATGAAGGATAAATTATACTATGACATTTCCGGTGGGGGAATAACATTTTCCGGAGGCGAACCACTACATCAGACTGATTTTTTGCATGATCTTGTATCCAAGTCAAAAACATTAAATCTGCAGGTTGCTATTGACACATCAGGTTATATAGCGCCCGAGGCGCTCATAAAGATAATGCCTTTTATAGATCTCTTTTTATACGATATTAAGTTTATTGATAACGATTTGCATAGGAAATATACTGGAAAATCTAATGATATAATTTTAGCGAACTTTAGGAAGTTATACGAGGCTGGGGGAAGGGTAATTGTAAGAATCCCTCTAATTCCAGGGATAACTGATACACAAAAGAACCTATCCCAAATAAACTGTTTCGTAGAGAGTTTTTCAAATAAGATCGAAATAAATTATATCCCTTTTAACAAATTGGCCGTTGAAAAATATAGCATGATAGGGAAGGAATATAAGCTAACATAAGGAATTATAATGGTAGATTATAAATTTCAATCACTGTATTTCAAATCCAAAATGGTTATAAACAGCGCTTTCGGGATGCTGGTTAAAACAAGAAAAGAGATTCAAATATTTAAAACCATATTTGATTTCAAAGAGATGATGAAAAATTAAAATTGTCGAATGGGGAAGTGATTTCAGCACTATTTACTATGCTGAATAAAAATAATTAGCAACGAAAAGTATCAAGGAAGACTGAAATGGGAAATAGTGAATTAAAAGTTGGTATAGCTGGTTATGGAATTGTAGGGAAACGGCGTCGCCAATTTATTGACCTAAATTCCTATCTATCTACTTATGCTGTATGCGACCAGAATTTTCCAGAAAAAGTAGTTATGGAGGATGGTGTTAAATGTTTCCCAAATTACAAGCAGCTTTTGGATGAACCGCTTGATGTATTGTTTGTAAGCTTTCCAAATTATTTGGCGCCTGAGGTGACAATTGCCGGTCTGGAAAGAGGGATGCATGTATTTTGTGAAAAACCACCAGGTATGAATGTTTCAGATATTAGAAATGTATATGAAATAAAGAAAAAGCATCCAGGTCTTTGTCTTAAATACGGTTTTAATCACCGGTATCATTATTCTGTAAAGGATGCCTTGAAAAAGATTAAATCAGGCGAGTTAGGCTATATTATCAATCTCCGGGGTGTGTATGGAAAAAGCAGGATTACGCCGTTTACTGGAAACTGGCGATCCGAACGAAAGTATGCCGGCGGTGGGATTCTACTGGATCAGGGAATCCATATGGTGGATCTAATGAGGCTTTTTTGTGATGAGTTTACTGAAGTAAAAAGTTTCATTTCAAATGATTACTGGAAAAAGAATGTTGAAGATAATGCATATGCCATCATGAGAGATGAAAAAGGTAGGATTGCTATGATACATTCCAGTGCAACTCAGTGGCAACATCAATTTACTCTTGATATTACTCTATCTGAGGGTTTTCTTGAACTTCATGGGATTCTATCAGGAACAAAAAGTTATGGAGAAGAAAAACTGGTTATTGGAAAGCGAAATGGCCTTGAAACAGGCATAGACCGTGAAGAGGTTGTCACATATCTTGAAGATAATTCATGGCGAGATGAAATTGATGAGTTTGCAGATGCCATTGTCAAACAGATGCCCATAAAGTTTGGGACAGTTGAAGATGCCTTAGAAACAATGAAACTGGTTTATAGAATTTACTGGGCAGATTCTGAGTGGAGAGAAGCTTATAATATTGTCAATCCGGATAAATCTAAATCATGAGACTAACGAGGGAAAATTATGAACACTTTAGATAAATTATTTAAAGAAGTTGGGGATTTTGAGCAATTTGCAAATGGTTATTTTAAATATCTTTATGATTTGCTTAATCAAATTGAAATAAGTGCCATTGAAACATTTGTTGAAGAGTTAGAAGACGCACGCACCAATGATAATACAATTTTTCTCGCGGGTAATGGCGGTTCGGCGGCCACTGCCTCGCATATGGCAAATGATATAGGAATGGACGTGCTAAAGAAGGGGAAAAGCGCGAAGCCGTTCCGCGCATTTGCACTGACTGATAATGTATCTGTTATGTCAGCAATTGCCAATGATGATGGTTATGACAATGTATTTGTAAATCAACTGAAGGTTCATTACAGGGATGGTGGTAAGCTAGTTGCCATTTCAGCAAGTGGTAATTCTCCTAATATCATTGTAGCTGCCGAATGGGTCAAGAACAGAGAGGGTAAAGTGATTGGTCTGGTAGGTTTCGATGGAGGGAGGTTAAAAGATATTTGCGACATTATCATCCATGTTAAAACCCCTGAAGGTGAATATGGCCCGGTTGAAGATATACATATGATTATTGATCACTTGATATCGAATTGGTTGATCTACAAAGTTTAAAAACTGAAATTTAATCAAAGAATTCCTCGCAGCTCTGCTGCGGGGAAGTTCATCAAAAATATGAAATCATTAAAAGGCAGTAAGATATTGATTGGACCCTCTTCATTTGCAGGTATGAATCCTGAACCTATGAATCGCCTTATTGAATCTGGATGCACAGTAATTGATAATCCATACAAGAGAAAATT
>JABMQB010000607.1 GCA_013203525.1 Mariniphaga sp. | reverse complement strand
GATGTAATTTTCAAAGTGCCCTCCTCGGGAATTGTGATGCTATACCAATCAGCCAAATCAGCTACATTTTCCAAAACATAATTTAGTCTTCCTGTGGTAGAACTATTTATGGCAAGTACTTTTGCTTCTTCTACCTTGTCGTTTGGCTCAGAATCATTATTAAGTAATGCTGGAGTAAAAGTATTCCTTAAAGTATAAGTGCCAACATAACTACCACTTTTTGCAACTTGTACATAATAAGTTCCGGCTTGTAAATTTATTCTGGAGATAGAATCTGTTTCTCCTGAAGAGACAGTTGCTGAAGATAGTATCCTCTCTGCATCTACATCAATCAGATTAATATAATAATAATCATTTTCAGCTGAAGTAGATTTAACTTTTAAACTCCCCTCTTCAGGAATTGTAATACTGAACCAATCAAACGCATCATTATCTGTTCCAATGTAAGCAGTAATGGTTGAATTTAATCCAAAATTATTCGCATTGGCGGCTGTGTTGTTTGGCTCGTTTTCTTGTGCAAAAAGATTAAAAGAAGTAAAAAACAGAACAAATAAAATTAACAATAATCTTAAAACAACATGTTGTGACTGTATAATTTTTCGGCATTTCATATGTAGTTAAATTTAATATTAGTTTTACATGTAAGGTAAATTAAAATTATGAGATTAACAAAAATTAATTTTCCATAACCCCCCAATTCACATGATTATCAGCATTTTGATTATTTGTGTGAGACTTTGACTTGGAATGGATTTTATTTTCGTTCAGACAATTTTAACTTCAGTTTAGATAATCTTTGTCTTATATTTCTTTCAAGTAGTCCAGTTAATTCTATCATTTCTTTAACTGATTTATTTTCTTTTAAAAATTATCCCCCTTATAATTATATTTGTTCCAATGGTACATATTTTTAGTAAAGAAAATTTTAATAAAAATTAAAAAGCATAATTTATTTTCTAACTTTAAATCTATCAATTGAAAGTTTATAGATGATCATCAGTAACCGACTAGATAAATCATTTGGAAAAATGTCATTACTCCCCGGACTAATTTTTTTAGTTGTGGGTTGCCTTACGATTGTTTATATATGGCCGATTTTACTAATTATTACCGGAGCTTTATTTTATTTACACACTCTGGTATTCAAATCGATACAGAAAAACGGGAATTACGCATGTTCCAGAATCTGTTTGGCATTTTTAAAACAGGCAAATGGATATCATTGGACCAGTTTACAGGATTAGCTACGGTTCCTGTAAAAAGCTATTCAAAAATAATGAGTATGTCGAACCGGAGTACAACTATGGAAGAAAATGATTTTAGGATATTTCTGATTAATAAAAAACACAATCCCGATTTTCCGGTAAAAAAATGCAAAACCCTGGATGATGCACAAGACCGAATTGATGAATTATCGCTATGGTTAAAGCTTCCTGTTTATTCTATTAAATAACCTTTAAATTTAAAGATGTCAAAATTCACAAAATAGTTTTTATCCTGTTTAAACAGCTATTTTTGTTAACAAGATGTCAATTCATCAAATGTTGTTTTCAAATTCATTTAAAAAAAATAAATTTGCACTGAAATCAATTAAACCTTTTAATACCAATTTAAATTTAATTCCGTTTCTCAGAAAATATCTTAAAGCCATGAAAAGAGTTATATTATTACTTCTTGTACTATTATTATGTACTCCATCATTCTCTCAAAAGAAAAGAGACAAAGTAAAACGCAAATACCGCAGTGTTGAATCAGTGAACCGTGATCTACCTGAAATTTACCTATGGGGTAAAGTAATGGATGAGGACGATGTACTGCTTCCGGGTGCGTCGGTAATTTTACCCGGAACCCGTCTGGGTGTTCATGCCAATTCCGATGGTGAATACTTGTTAACGGGATTAAGTTCTGGCCGCCAACGAATAGAGGCATCATTTATCGGATACAAATCAAAATACATTGATATTGTCCTTCAAGATGGACCAAACGAATTATATTTCACATTAGATGAAGAAGCGGTAAATCTTGATCCAATTGTTGTTTCGTCACAAAAAAGGGAGCAACAAATTCTTGATGTGCCATCCACTATTAGTGTAATTGATAATAAAACAATCGGAAGGCTTGATATAAAAGAATTAAACCATCTTTCCGATTTTATTCCCGGATTAAATGTACGGATTCAAAATACTTTACGCCCCAGTTATGTAATAAGAGGGTTAACAAGCGACGAAGTAAGCCCAAACGCTCAACCACGGGTTTCGGTGTTTTATAATAATATTCCTATTAGTCGGGGAAGTGGTTCAATTACTGAGTTGTACGATATGGAACGTGTTGAAGTACACAAAGGGCCACAAGGTACATTGTTTGGCCGTGGAGCTCAAATTGGTGCCATCCATTTTCTGAGTAAAAAACCAACCAACATTGGCGAAGGATATGCTTCAGCCCGATATGGCGATTTTGGACAAAAAGGTGCTGAAGGAGCAGTTAACATTCCAATTCTTGAAAACAAGTTAATGGTTCGGGCAGCTGGTAGTTATAACTTCCGCGATGGTTATGTTAACAATACTTTTGGTGGAACCTTAAACGGACTCAATACAATAGCCGGAAGGTTTTCTCTGCGTTTTATTCCCTCTGTTTTTACCCGGTTCGATTTGGAAGTTAATTACCAGAAAGACGATGCCCCAGGAACTGCATTTATGAGTAAAATGTTCCCAAATACAAATGGAATTACAGATGTGTTTGGCTATGAAGCATCGCTTGATAAAGGAGAAGACCTAAAAACTCAAAAAGATGTTTTGACAACTATATTAAATGCCCGTCACTATTTAACCGAGCATAATTACATTACCTCAATTACCTCATACCGAACTAATACTGCCTATGCTATGTGGGATGGTGATGGTACTGCAGCAGAAGCCATCAATATGTCGGAAGATAATAAGGCTAACCAATTTACTCAGGAATTAAGGTATAATTTCTCAAGAAACAGCAAACTCAACGGGTTTATTGGAGCGAGCTACTGGCGCGAAAATGCCAGCCAGGATTACTGGTTTGGTCCGAATGAACAACATATGTTCCATTTGTTTTTTGACCCAAACAATTTGGTTATGCCCAATGGGCAACCTATAACAGTTCCTGCACTCCCTCCTATTCCTGAATTAGGATCACTTGGAGGTATGCCATTACCAATTAATCATAAAGAAATTAACAAAGCAGAGGCTTTAAACCAATCGTATGAAGCTTTTGCCGATGCAACTTATAACCTAACATGGTGGTTAAGAGTTACTGCCGGAGTAAGGATTATTTACGACCGATTTAAATTAAACAGCGAAACACCTCTTTTAGAAAGTACTCCATCGACTCTTGGAATGCTAACCGGAAATTACCCAAACCTGTTTTTCAAACCTTCTGAAAAAAAGGAAATAAAAGATAATTCAATGGCACTAACTTACCGGGCAGGATTAAATATTAAACTCACCGAGAATGCCAATATTTACTGGAATTACTCCAAAGGACGCCGCCCAAAAGTTCTTCAATTTTCTTCTAATGGTGAATCAGAAACTTTGGCTGCCGAAATTGTGGATAATTTTGAAATGGGTTTTAAAGGAATTTTCTGGAGCCGGCTATGGACTGATATTGGCATATATTATTTTAATTATGCCGATTTCCAAACCAGTGCCTGGATAGCTGACCCATCGACCGGGGAATTTAATTACCTGATTAAGGATGGTGGAAAAGCAACTGCTTATGGAGTTGAAGCAACATTAAAATACGCCATAAATAAAAACATAGAAATATTTGGAAACTATGCCTATTCGCATGCGCGTTTTGACAGCATAGATCATAACGGGAATGAACAGCTATATGCGGGAAATAGTTTCAGGCTTACGCCCGACCATAGTTTTGGAGTTGGATTAAACCTTACAGCAGCTATTGGTGAAACAATGAAGTTCTTCCTTTTGCCAACTTATTCATTTAAATCGCAATTCTATTTTGAAGATGCCAATACCGAAGGGCTGGAACAAGATGCTTACGGATTGCTAAATCTTCAAACAGGATTAAAATTTAACGATCCTAATATTACTTTTTCGGTTTATGCCAATAATTTATTAGGTGAAAAGTACTTAATCAGCGCCGGAAATACAGGAAGTTTATTTGGAGTTCCCACTTTTATTCCGGGTGCTCCACGTATGATAGGTACTAAACTTACCTGGAATTTTACGATGGAAAAGAAACCTTATTATCAGCGGAGAAGAAAATAATTGTATAGTACATTGTGCTGAGAGTAAAGGTTGTTATTATTATAAATTAATGTTAAGTCAAAAATTTTTCACTTTATACATTCAAAAAAGGAATCGGTCTTTTAAAAAAAACGTTTCCTTTGCATTCTAATTTTATATTAAACACTTCATAATTTCAATAATACATTTGTGATACAACAAAATAATCACGAAATTCGAACATATCTTTTTAAATTATATATTATGAAGAAAATTGTTTTGCTCCTTATCATTGCATTTGTATTCACCTCGTATAATAATTGCGAAGCCCAGGGATTGCTTAAAAGAATTTCCAATAAAGCTAAAAATAAAGTTGAAGAGCGGGTTAGTAAAAAAATTGAAGAGAAAATTGAAGAAAAGGTTGATGAAGAGATTGATAAAAAGCTAGATGAAGCTTTTGATAATAATGATTCCATATCAACCAATTCAGATAAAACTCGTGAAGAAAGAGACAATGAAAGGGTAAAAAATATTATGAGCCGAATGGGTGTAAATTCTACACCGGTTGAAATAGAAGATAGTTACAGCTTTTCATCGAATATCAAAATGGATATCGAAACATACACTGATGGTAACCTGGAAAGTACAGGCCATATAAATTCATTTTTTAATAATGACAGCGATGTATTTGCCTATGAATTTGAAGGGGATGATGATTCAGAAGATAAAAAGGGATTTTTTATATTGGATCAGAAAAATAAAGCCTCGATAATTTTGTCGGAAGATGATGGTGAAAAGAAAGGGGTGGTAACCGGCATTGATATGGCTCAACTTGGAGCTTATGCTCAGGAAAACATAGATGAAGATCAGGATAATGAAGTTTTTTCGAGTAAAGCAAAAAGTACTGGCCGCACTAAAAAAATACTTGGATATAAATGCGAAGAGTATGTTTATGAAGATGAAAGTGCAAAGTCGAATGTCTGGGTAACAAAAGACAAAATGTTGAAAACCCACAATTTATATTCTTCCTTTAATATGAATGCAGGATTTTTAAATGGATTCTCCGGAGGTTTTATCATGGAAGCCGAATCGACAGATAAAGCTACCAACGAAAAAAGCATTATGAAGATTACTGAAATCAACGAAAAAATCAGCAAAAAAATAGATCTTTCAGCGTATGAAATTATGAATCTGGGATCGTTAAATTTGCCTCAACAGGAATAACTAAAAACTGAGTACTTCCTTTATTCGCTTATAGCCTGATTTACTAACTTTTAACTTTACCTTATCGTGAAGAATGACTATATAAGATTCCTTTTCATATTGTTGTATTTCAGCTATTTCATCAACCCTTACAATATACGACCGGTGAATACGTATAAACTCTTTAGGATTTAATGAACTCTCAAAATACTTCATAGTTTTCTGTTTCAGGTGCCTTCCCTCTTTAGTATAAATCAGAACGTAATCATCCATTGATTCAAAATACCTTATTTTATCAACGGCAATTATATTTATTTTATGCCGGTCTTTAACAACTACCCTATCAAGATACTCACCTACCGGAAAATTTGTAATATTCTCAATTATATCAGATGAAGGTTCCTGCTGTTGAAGCTTCCCAACTACTTTATCGACAGCTGATTCTAACCTTTCCCTCGAGAATGGCTTTAATAAATAATCGGCTGCATTGTATTCAAATGCCTTTAAAGCGTATTGATCGTAGGCCGTAGTAAAAATTATTTGTGGCTTATGCTCTAACAGTTCAAGCATTTCAAAACCAGTAATTTTTGGCATTTGTATATCAAGGAAAACCAAATCTGGTTTTAATTCATTAATCATTTTAACCCCTTCAAAACCGTTTTCACATTCATGAATCAATTCAATATTATCAAAGTTCATAAGGTATGTTTTCAGAAGGCTACGTGCCAATTCTTCATCTTCAACTATTATTGTTTTTATAATATTTTGCATAGTATATTATTTTTGAGGAATCATTAGAGTTACTGTAAATGTATTATTTAAATCTTTTACATTAATTAATCCTGGATTATTATAAATAATCTGAAGCCTGTCGCGAATATTCCTTAATCCAATACCTTCTCCTTTTTTATGTAAAACTTCCGGATCGTATGTATTATAGATTGTTATTTCCAGAAAATCATCTATAGTTCTACAGGTTGTAATAATATCAACCGGTTCTGTTGCTTCATAAACCCCATATTTAATTGCATTTTCAAATATTGGTTGAAGAATCATATTAGGAATTTTCCCTTTCAAACAATCATCCTCAATATTAAAAACAGGATTTAATTTGGATCCAAACCGCACTTTCTCAATATGAAGGTAAAGCTTTATATTTTCTATTTCGGTGCCAAATGTTACAACCTCATTCTGTCCGTATTTTAATGAATACCTCATTATAGAAGACAAATTTATAACCATTTCCTGCGCTTTCTGTGGATCAGACATTGTTAAGGAAGAAATACTATTCAGACTATTAAAAAGAAAATGTGGATTAATTTGTGATTTTAAGGCATGAAGTTCAGCTTCTTTAACAAGTGCTTTTAATTCACTCTCTTTACTTACTTTATCTTTAAAATTCTGGTAATAGGTAATAGCATAAAAGAAAACAACATAAATTACATAAAGCATATATCCACCAAAAATACGAGCCGGAAGTTCAGTATCATTCCAATCATCGGGCAGCGGATAAAACATTTTTGTAATTACTACTCCTATATATAACCATAAGATTACAATAACAGATGCCGCTATAAGATGCCATGTTATAAAACGGCCATATGCATTATTTTCGAATTTACTAAACCGAACAACAAACCATATTGCTGTACCTATAATTGCAAATAATGAAACTGAAGAAATAACATTGACAACAGCCTTATCGGGTGGTATATTGTATCCAAGCCATTGAAGAAAAACGTTTGCAATGGAAATTACCAGCCAGAAAACAGCATAAAAAATTGCCAACTTTGGCTTAGAAATAAAAGGATGCCTGAAATCCATACTATATTAACTTGACTTCTACTCCACCAAAAGCAGTAAATCCTTTTAGAATTAATATTTTTGAAGAATCAACTACATCTTCTTTTTGAAATGTGGCTCCCCTTTTATCCGAAAAACCGCCAAATACTGTTTGCATTTCATTTTTAACAGTCCAATCGGGAGGTACTTTAAAGGTACATCCACCAAATAAACACATACAATCAACTACAGCTCCATTCGGAGATAAAATGGCTCGTCGCATATCATATTCAGTTCCTCCAAACATGGAAGTTGTTTTTCCTCCCAGTAGGTTAATAGAAGTAACAAAAATCTCGCGCCCACCAAAAATAATAAAATCATCAAAATAATCGGTTCCCCTGGCTTTATCATCAATAATGGGTCCTTCGGTATGGCCTCTGTGCCGGAATAATAGAATTACCCCAACACCAACCAATAATAATGGCCAAACAATCCTGCGAAGCTCATATGGAATTTCGAGTACCTCCGGAACCAGGAAAACTCCTCCTATCAAAATTAAAATAAATCCGGTAGTTCGGTTCCCTCCGATAATTGAAAACATACCAATTGCTATAAGTAGCATTTGCCATGAAATAAGGATATCATCAACAAAGTCCGGCACTAAACCAAGCCTCTCTAATATCCAAACCAAACCAAGCATAATCAGAAATATTCCAAAGTATATTCTCTTATTACTTCCACCTCTGTGTCCCACTTTATTTGAATGGTTCCCATGTCCCATTTTATTATAGTCTTTCATATTAAATTCTTCTTTAATTAACAAATCAAATAATCCTTGCAATTAATGCTACTCCAATTCCAATTAAAACAATTGGGAATATTAAAACAGCAGTTATTCCAGGTAATATAAAAATCTGTGGTAATAAAAATAAACCTCCAATAATAATCAAAATCAACCCTCCTGTTGATCGTTTTCCGGCAAGGAGTATAAGTCCAACAATAATTAATATTGTTTGCCATGAAAATATTAAATGCCAAAAATTATGAAAGGCATTACGAAAAGGGTGAAAAAAATCGTGAAAATGAAAATTCGGAAAATTAATATAAATACCAAGTTGTTTTAACAACCATAAAGAACCAATAAAAATAAGAATGAATGCGAGGAGGCCTTTTGAGTTATTTTTTGATTCATTGCTCATAAGATAGAATTGTTTAAATTTATGAAACCAAATATAAAAGAACTAATAATTAGTTGTTTTTTTGATTCGGTCAAAGGAGGGATTCAATCGATAAAATGAGAATATCAGTTGTTTTTCAAATATTTTGGGTATCAAAAATCAAGGAATTATAAAAAATATCCTAAATATAAAATAGCTAAATTGAGAAGTTTTTGTAGCCAAAACATCAATAATCATCTGAAATTCAGACAATAATTTTAATGTTGAAAATAATCTGCAATATCAGCTTTGAGCTATTTATTCTTAAATTTTGCCCAGGTGTCGCGTAAAGGGACTGTCCGATTAAATACCGGTTTGCTATCCGAACTATCCAAATCAACATTAAAATAGCCCAGCCTTTCAAATTGAAAATGAGTTAAAGGGGCAGCACCTTTTACAAATGGTTCAACATAACATTCCGGTAAAATCTTCAGTGAATCCTTATTCATAAATTCCTTAAAATCTACCTCCTCTTTTGCTAAAGGATCCTCATTATTAAATAACCTGTCGTACAAACGAACTTCCGATTTTACAGCATGTTTCACGGATACCCAATGCAATGTTCCTTTTACTTTTCTTCCATCGGGAGAATTACCTCCTTTTGAAGCCGGATCGTAGGTGCAACGAAGTTCAGTTATTTCACCGATATCATTTTTTATTACCGCGTTACACGTAATAAAATATGCATACCTTAACCTTACTTCACGCCCGGGGGCAAGCCGGAAAAATTTACGGGGAGGATCTTCCATAAAATCATCGCGCTCAATATATAATACTTTTGAAAAGGATACTTTGCGCTTACCCATACTTTCATCTTCGGGATTATTAATTGCATCCATTTCTTCCTCCAGCCCCTCAGGGTAATTTGTTATAACCACTTTTAACGGATTTAAAACTCCCATTACACGTTGAGCAACCTTGTTCAGGTGTTCCCGCACACTATACTCAAGTAACGAAACATCTATCATCCCATCTACCTTTGTTACACCAATACGATCGGCAAAATTACGAATCGATTCAGGAGTATAGCCCCTTCTTCGTAATCCTGTAATAGTAGGCATCCTTGGATCGTCCCAGCCGTTAACATGATTATCGCGGACAAGTTTGAGCAATTTACGTTTACTCATCACCGTATATGTAAGGTTTAATCTGGCAAATTCAATCTGTCGTGGCCGATACTCATTTTCCAATAACTGATCAACAAACCAATCATACAAAGGTCGGTGAACCTCAAACTCAAGTGTGCAAATCGAATGTGTTATTCCTTCCCAGAAATCGCTTTGCCCATGGGCAAAATCGTACATCGGATAAATCAACCATTTATCTCCTGTACGGTGATGCGGGGTTTTCATAATCCGGTAAATATTCGGATCGCGCATATGCATATTTGGTGAGGCCATATCGATTTTTGCACGTAGTACCCTTGAACCTTCATCAAACTCACCCGCTTTCATTCTTTCAAAAAGATCAAGATTTTCTTCTTCAGAACGGTTTCTAAAAGGACTTTCGGTTCCCGGGCGGGTTGGAGTTCCTTTTTGCGCACTGATGGTTTCAGAGTCCTGATCATCAATATAGGCTTTTCCTGTTTTTATTAATTTAACGGCAAATTCATAAAGCTGTTCAAAATAATCGGAAGCATAATACAACCTTTCATCCCAATCGAAACCTAACCAACGAACATCTTCCATAATTGAATCGACATATTCAGTTTCCTCTTTTGAAGGATTTGTATCGTCGAAACGAAGGTTACATTTTCCTCCAAATTTTTCAGCTATCCCAAAATTCAAACAAATTGACTTGGCATGGCCAATATGTAAATATCCGTTAGGCTCAGGAGGGAAACGTGTATGTACACGTTTCCCATTTTTACCTTCCAATAAATCGTTTTGAATTTGCTGGTGTATAAAATTATTTTTTACTGCAATTTCCTTTTCTTCCAAATTCTTTTCAGCCATATAAATAAATGTTAATACTCTTATTAAACATCAGAAAACAAAAGTACAAAATGATTTAACCACAGATGTAAATGAAGGTTAAATTAAAGCATAATGATACTATTTTTTTAAATTCGCGTAAATTTTAAATAATTATGGGAACCATTGAATTAGAGGGAATGGAATTTTACGCCTATCACGGGCATTTCGAAGAAGAAAGAGTAATTGGAAATAAGTTTCAGGTAAAATTATCGATTAATACAGATTTAAAAAAAGCTTCAGAAAGTGATAAGCTTAAGGATACTATTAATTATAAGGACATTTATGATCTTATTAAAGAAGAAATGAAGATAAAATCATATTTGCTTGAAAATGTTGCAAAGCGAATCCTGGATAAACTTTACGCACAACATCAGACTATCGAAAAAGCTACGATAAAAATTTCGAAATTAAATCCACCCATGGGGGGTCAAATTGCAAAAGTGAGTGTGACGATAACAAAATAGTTATTTCTACGTAACCGAATATTCATATAACCAAAAATTACGGCCATTATTTTATTATAAATTGAAAAAAGCTTATATTCAGTCAATTTTTATAAATGATGTGTTCAGCAGTAAGGGTCATTTCTATAACTGCTTTATTTATAGCATTTAACCTTTTAACCCTGGGGAATCAACAGGACTCGTTAAGAGAGTTAATTCGTACAACCCAAGACGAAGAAACCCGTGCTATGCTATATCTGAAACTATCAGAAGTTCAGAAAACTGACCGACTTGATGCGCTAAAAGAGGCTGAAAACATTTTTAAATCAAATACTAATAATACTGTTGGTATTGAAACTTACCTTCAACTTGGAAATTATTTCTTATCACACACACAACCCGATTCGGCAATTTTTTATTTTGAAAAAGCTTTGTATTTATCAGAACTTTTGAATGACCGCTTTTATACAGCACGAGCCAATCAGGAATTAGGCAAATACTATTTGCAACAGGGTAATTTATTAAAAGCCTGCGAATATGCACAGGATGCTAAAACAATGTTTTCTGCCATGAAGGATACTTTCTGGTTGCTACAACAATCAAATTTTTTAGCCGGAATTGAAATTGAAGAAGGAAACATTCCAAAGGGTAAACGTTTATATGATGAGGTAATCAGAAAAGGATTATCAGAGAGAGATGCCGATGCCATTGCTTTAGCAAATTATGAGTTAGGAAAAATTTACCTGTCGCACTACAATTATAGTGATGCATTTCAAAGTTTTAGAACTTCAAAAAATATTTGGGAAGAATCTGATAATTCTACAAACCTTGCAAAAATCCAAAATAAACTGGGAGCCATTTATATTGCAATTGGATTAGATTCTCTGGCATATATAATATTAAATGAATCTCTTGATTTAAATTCAGAAAACGATCCGGATATATCCGCTGAAACTTATCTTAACCTATCGGAATTTTATTTGAGCAGAAACAATTTTAATGAAGCTTTGAGTTCTGTCAACAATGCTATTAGTTTGGCGAATTCAAATGATAATACATTTTTATACTTGTCAGGTATTATTAAAAAAGCCAATATTTTTTGCATAGATAAAGACTTTACGGAATCAAAAAATTTAATTGAGGGCATTCTCCCTGAAATTCAAGAAAATAAATTCCCTGGGTTAAAAGCCGAAGGGCTTGAAATATATTCAAGAGTTTTGCTAAATCTGAGTTTAACAAATGAAGCATCAAGTGCAGCAGCAGCTGCTTATGAGGAAGCCAATAATAACAATAATCTGGAACAAATACAGAAAACTGCGTTTATACTTGGCCAACTGATGAATGAGCGCGGTCAGTTTATTTCAGCTTCACGATTCCTTTTATTAAGTAACCAATACAAAGATTCCCTGGCCATTGGACAAAACGACAATACACTTAAAAATACTATTTATCAGTATGAGCTAGCAAATAATCAGGCTGTAGCTGGAACAGTAAATGATTTGCCTGGTAGTAAAAGAAACAATATTTTTAACAAGGCGGGTGCTAATAACCGTATTCAAAACCTTCTTTTAATTTCCATAGTATTACTGGTTATTTTAATTTCATTCTTTTCAGTTCTTGTTTTTAAAGGATACAGGAGTAGTAAAAAACTTTATAACGATCTTAAACCAGGCAAAGCAAAAGAAAGTAAAAACAGTGAACTTGAAAAACTGGCTGTGCTCAACAACAAAATCTTTTCTGTTATTTCGCACGATTTAAGATCACCGATTATTTCAATTAAAGACTCCATCGATTTCCTACGCCAGGAAGACCTTGATGAAGAAACAAAACGGGAAACACTGATATTATCCGAAGAATTAACCGAGGCAACTCTTAACCTCCTCGATAATTTATTAGGCTGGGCAAAGAATCAGAAAAAACAAATCGAACCTAAAAAATTACAGGTTAAAATACTTGATGAAATAAAACAAATAGAATACCTGTACAAAGCTTCTATTATTAAAAAAGAAATCAATTTTACCATTGAATGTAAAAATGATGTTAGCGCATTGGCTGATACTGAACTTATAAATCTTGCTTTACGGAACCTGGTTTCAAACGCTGTGAAATTTACTCCACGAGGCGGGAATATTCATATTGCAGGAGAAACATTCGAAGACCATGTTCTTATATCTGTTAAGGACACCGGGATTGGCATACCAAAAGAAGATCAAATGAAAATCCTGTCGCCCGATTTATTCTTTACTAAGAACGGTACTGAAAATGAAAGCGGTAGCGGTATAGGATTAAAGTTGGTAAACGAATTCATCAAAATAATGGGCGGTGAATTAAAAATTGAAAGTAGCCCCGGCCAAGGCAGTAAATTTATATTTACCCTACCTGCATTTCCAGCAAAAAAAAATCCTAAATCAACAGAAACCTTTTTTAAACACACTATCAATTAGTAAGACTCATTTCCTTAATAAATCTTCAAGTTGTTCTTAAACATGTATTATTATACCTTATTGTGCACGGTTTTTGTTTTATATTTTGAACATTTAAAAAAATTATTCGATGTTTCTATTTGCAGAAGGTTTTAATGAAGGAGGTTCAGTTTTGTCAATACCAAAAACAAAATTTAATGAACTGAGAGAAGGATTAAATCCAAAAAACAACTTATTTCCTCAACAATCTATAAACCAATGGATAAGTAAAAAAAGAGATTCATTGGTTAATCGGAGGTGGGAAAAATTGCGGAATGCTTTCTAATCATGATCTTTTCATTGGCTGTAAACTGCGGTAAGTTAAACTTCGCCAAAGCCATTCAAACGGGCCATAATAAAAATATCGTAACCAAATTGGTGAAACAATCATTTGAAAAATCCAAATTGCGAAAACAATCAAAATCTGGCTAGTTCGTTCTACCTTTCCAAACATACCAATCCCGTGGCCATAAAAAATAAAAGTGCAAATTATGGTTTGCATTAAATAATTTGTAAAAGCCATTTGCCCAACAGCTTTAAGGCTTTTTATTATCCATCCGTTTTTAAAAATTTGAACCAGCAACATTATTATCGCTATATAACCAAGAGAAACCCCAAGGCAACCCCAATAGTTAAATTGCGAACCAATGAAGAAACTATATTTAATTTCAAATCCATAATTTATTAAATGTAT
>JABMQB010000606.1 GCA_013203525.1 Mariniphaga sp. | reverse complement strand
TTCAGGAGTTGTAATATCAGGATAAAGTAATGCATCATGTATAACAATGTTTTTATCTTCTGTGGAAAAATCAATTTGCCCCGCCTTTAAATAATGAACCTCATCTGATAGCCTGAAAAGCGGATCGTTTAATGTAAATTTAATTTCTTCAGAAAATAGTAATTTTTGTTTGTTGGTTTCCTCCCTGTTTAACCTGAACTTTTTTAATTCAGTCGAAAAATGGTTATCCAGCGTAATAGTTTTTCCCTTTTTTGAATGATTAATCCATTTTATATTCCCCGAAGGCACAATCAGGTTTGTAATTGAAATATTGTGTACGTACTCAAAAATAAGGTCATATAATTCAGAAAATTCCAGTCTGTTTTTTTCGCTTTTTAGGGTGGCAAAATTTTCATATGAAATTTGTGGATTTTCAATTCTGAAATTTGATATATTCAGGTCGTTCTGGAAAAAAGCCTTGTGCAGGTTAGCATTAAATAAAGTTATTTTTGGAATGAAAATATCATACAATTGTGATCTGTCGAAAACCTTTAATTCTTCCTCTCCGGCATCGGCTACCGAGGAGTAAAGGTGAAGGCTATCGATTAAAACTTTCGATTCAGTATTTGAAATATGGATGTTTTTTACGTCTAAGCGATGTAAGTTATCTTTCAGAAACATCCGAAAATCAGAAAAATTAAGGTCAAAATCAGTGGCATAAAAGAATTTATCTGTACGGACCAGACTTGTTGAATCCAATGCAAAATCGGTAAGTGCAAACTTGAATTTTGCTTCATACAAATCTGATATCTGACCACTGGTGTAATTTTTGTAATTCAATATACCACCTTCTATATGAATAAGGTTTGAATAAACTCCTCTCAGATAATCGCTTACCAAATCAAATAACATTCCGGGTTGGCTATTCCGTTTTGGTGAATCCGGATAACTGCTAATTGAAACGTTTGGAGTTACTATATCCACAACCGATCCCACTATAATTCTTTCGTGGTAAACTTTTTTTAAATCTACTTTATCAAGAATTATATTTTCGCAATCGATATTTAATAGAATAGGAACCTTTTTAGTCAAATGATTAAGAGGATTAATTTTAATTCCTGAAATTTCTAATGAATCATTAAAGGTTGAAACATAAATTGAATCGGCGGTAAACTGATGCAAGTTATCTTCAAGGTTTAATTCGTAATCGGTAACTTTCATTTCAATATCGTCGGCATAAAGCAATTTATTGCTATTTACCCGCGAAGCAGAATCGAGTACAAATTTTAGTAAATGAATATCTATATCATTAAATTTTTGTTGATGGCTTGTATCATTTTTATTTCTGAATATCCGTAGGCTTGCATCATTCAAATAAAAACTATCAATACTAATTATTGAAAAATCGTTTTTTACTAATTCATATAAGTTAAAGCTGTTTAGGTCGTCGATATTGAGCTTTTTGGTTGTTTCTTTTTGAGTGAAAGTAATTTCAGGATTTTCAAATTCCAGGAATGAAATATTCAATGAATCGGACCAGTTAAAACCAGAGAGATTTCTGCTTCTCATTTGAAATTCAGGAATATAGACATCATACAAACTTTTCTCACTTGTGTAAACTACAGAGTAGAGGTGTGATTTGAAGGCTTTTAATTCAGCTTTTTTTAACGAATATTCCAATGAATCGATATTCAGAAAATGGATACTGTCACTCATTTCATTATTAAATCCTTTAATCCTGACAAAAATATCTTCGGTTTCAAAAGGCTGTTCGATGTTTTGAAAAAGTGTCGAATCTGTCCTGAATCCTGAAATTCCTACAGAAACTTGTTCAGCATTAGTAACCTTCGATGTGTCGCCAATAAAATTGAAAAATTGGTAACTGGCATTGATGAATTCGATTTCACCAATTTCAATATTTTTTATACGTTTTCTGAAAATCTGTTTTGCTTCTTTCATAGAATATTCAAAAACCTGTGATGAATCTTTTCCAAACAATTCAGGGCTTGTTAATTTGAAGTGTGGACTTACTATTGTAACATTGTTAATTGTTATATTTTTTTTTAACAATAAATCAAATAGCTCAAATTGGTTAATCTGAAGTTCAGGTGATGAAAAAGTATAAAAAACTTTTTGTGGATTTTCGGCTTGAAGTTTTTTTGCTACCTTTTGGTTATACTCCAGATTAATTCCTGATATGACAAAGCTTTTTTCAAAATTTTTCAGATCAATTTTATCAAATTTAAATTCATATAAACCATTGGTTTTTGTCCCGATAAAATCCGAAAGGTTTTTATTGATGTATGATTGGGCACTAAAGTAAACTACAACCAAAAAAACAACAAACACTATAACCAATGATAGAATCAACCACCTTAGTATTTTTAATATTTT
>JABMQB010000605.1 GCA_013203525.1 Mariniphaga sp. | reverse complement strand
TGCACATATCCATACAAACATTTCCGATGATTGAAACGTAAGTGCCATTTACAAATGCACGGCCATTCATATTTCCAAGGCTTCTTGATAATCCATCGGCATAACCTATTGGAATGATGGCTATTTTTGATGGTTTAAAAATAATCCCTTTTCGATTGTAACCCACAGTTTCATTCCGATCAACAATTTTTATTTGAGAAACGCTTGTTTTAAGGGTGCTGATATTTTTTAATTCCGTGCCAATTGAACTTATTCCATAAAGTCCTATTCCTAACCTAACCATATCAAATTGATATTCGCTAAATCGTTCTATTCCTGCTGAATTTAAAATATGCTTAAGGATTTTATAATCAAGCTCCTCAGCCATTCTTGAACTTAAAAACTCAAAACGTTTAATTTGATCTTTTGTAAATGAATCAAGTGTAGGGTCGTCGCTGGCAACCAAATGTGAAAATACTGAACTCACTTTCAGATTTCCCGATTCTTTTATAAAATCAATCACCTGAATTATTTCATTTTCCGTTTTAAAACCAAGCCTGTTCATTCCGGTATCAATTTTAATATGAACCGGATAATTAATTAAAGCATTATATCGGGCAATTTTGCTAAACTCATTTAAGAGAGAAAGACTATAAATATTTGGTTCAAGATTAAAATCAATTATATTCTGAAAACTATGGGCTTCGGGATTCATAACAATAATTGGAGAATTTATCCCATCTCTTCGAAGATCCACACCTTCGTCGGCTACTGCCACAGCAAGGTACCCAATCCCATTAAATTGAAGTAGTTTTGCAATTTCTGATGTTCCGCTTCCATATGAAAATGCCTTTACCATTGCCATAATTTTTGTTTCGGGTTTTAACACCAATTTAAAACTATTTAGATTGTCAACTATTGCATTCATATCAATTTCCAGAATCGTTTGATGGGCCTTTTCCTGTAATGCTTCTGATATTTTTTCAAAACGGAATTCACGGGCTCCTTTTATTAGAATGGCAGAGTTATTAAATTCTGAGTGGTTAATTTGATTAAGGAATGTTTTTGTATCAGAATAAAACTCTTTCTCAATTTGAAAAACCTTATTAACTGAAATCAAATCAGGACCAATCCCAATTATTTGGTTAACATCTGCTTTTTCCACCATTTTATTAACCAATGAATAAAGTTCTTCCGGTTTTATCCCTGATTGTTTAATATCGGAAAGAATAAGTATTTTTTTAAGGTGCCCTTTTAATGCCTGGTTTTTGAGAGTTGATAGAGCAATGGAAAGGGCATTTATATCGGAATTGTAATAATCGTTAATCAGCAAACAATTATTTTTACCTTGTTTGATTTCAAGGCGCATTGCTATTGTAGTGAGTTTGTTAAATTTTTTACAAATATCATCAAGAGTAACTTCGGTTGCAAAAACGGCAGCAAAACAATGACATGCATTTTCTATTGAAGAAGAATCATTGAAGAGTATCGAAAATTTGAATTTTGAATAATTGACTTGAGCTATAATACTTGTTGAATGTTTAATTTCTGCTGTAAACTGAATTAATGCTGGATTTCCTTTTAATGACCAGTTGATTTTTTCAATTTTTTTATTTTCACAAAACCGATCAGCTAAAATTGAGGTTTCTTCCTGATCGGCAGAAAAAACCAGTTTTTTTGAATTTTTGAAAAGTGTAAGTTTCTCATTCGTTTTTTGTTTGAAATCTTTAAAATTCTCCTGATGAGCTGAGCCGGTATTGGTATAAATTCCAATATCTGGAAAAATTATTTCTTCAAGTTTTTCCATTTCTCCAGACATGGAAATACCTGCTTCAAAAATAGCCAGGTTGTGTTTATTATTCATTAACCAAATTGAAATAGGGACTCCTATTTGAGAATTATAACTTTTCGGACTTCGGATGATTGTGAAATTTTCATTTAAAAGATCAAATAGCCATTCTTTAATAATTGTTTTACCGTTGCTTCCTGTAATTCCAATTACCGGGTATTTAAAATTTCTACGATGAAAAATTGCCAGTTGCTGAAGTGCATTAAGCGTGTTATCCACTTTAATAACAGCCGTATTTTTAAAAATATCTAGATCTTTTGGAATTTGAGAAACAACAACGGCTAATAATCTTTTTTTAGCAAGACCAGGCAAATAATTATGCCCATTATTCCGGGAGCTCAATAGCGCAAAAAAGATGGTTTCCTTTTCATCTGTTATAGATCGGCTATCAGTAGCTATATTTTTTATTTCTGCTTGAGGGTAAGGATTCTTTAAAATTTTCCCCTGAATAATTTTTGCAAGCTCTTCTGTTTTGTAAAAAATCATTTTGTATGGGCTTTCAGGTAGCAGGAACGGCAAAGCGGTTCATAGATATCTTTTTCACCTAAAAGAACTACCTGTTCTTTATCACTCGTGCGGTATGAGAACTGGGCAATGTTTCCACATCTTACGCAAATTGCATGAACTTTAGTTACAAAATCGGCAATTGCCATCAAATCAGGCATGGGTCCAAACGGTTTTCCTTTAAAATCCATGTCAAGACCTGCAACTATTATTCGGATACCCATATTGGCTAAGGTAATTACTACATCCACTAATCCTTTATCAAAAAATTGTGCTTCATCAATGCCAACAATATTTACGTTGCCCGTTAGAAGTAAAATATTTGCTGAGTTTTCAACCGGTGTAGAGCGGATAGAGTTTTCATCGTGGGAGACTACTTCTTCCTCTGAATACCGAACATCAATTTGTGGTTTAAAAATTTCAGCAGTTTGTTTTGCAAATTTGGCACGCCTTAACCTTCTGATTAGCTCTTCGGTTTTTCCCGAAAACATCGAACCGGCAATTACCTCAATACTGCCAACTTTTTTATTACCATTTACATCTCTTTCTATAAACATTTGCCGTTATAATTGAGTAATAAATTATTACTTTTACAAAAATAAAGATAACCAAAGAATATTACGCTGGTTTTGCCATGGAAAATAAAAAACTAATCAACATTTTGATAAAAGACATGCATGAGCTGGAAGAACTCGTTGCAGAAATTAAGAATAGCGGTGAATTTAACCTTCTTGAAATGGAGATTCTTCAAGCAAAAACTTCAAGTATTAAACAGCTGCTGGAGATTTTAAATAGCAGGAGTTCGGAGATTGTGCCAGATAAGGAAATTCTTGTTAAAGAAAATGAATCCGAAACAGTAGTGCCTGAATTTTCTGGTGAAATTGAAGCTCAGGACGAAATACACGAAGATGAAACTAAGTCAGTAATTATTGAGGAACCTGTTGAAACGGAAATTGCCGAGGTTAACGAAGAGGTTTTAGAGGAAGTTGGAAATGAACGAACTGAAGTAGGAGAACAACATTTGGAATCCAAGGCTGAGGAAAAGCCAGAATTGAAAACTGAAAACGAAGAACCTGAGCTGGTAATTGAGGAAGAGGAGGTTGTTGTTGAGGATATTGAAGAAGAAAATGATAATTTGGAAGAAGTTGATTTGCAGGAACCTGAAGAAGATAAAGAAGGGCGGGTTTTGGGAGATAAATTTCTGAAGGGGAAATCAGTTAACGATTTGATTTCGGACAAAGATAAATTAGAACATAAATTATCAAGTATGCCGGTAGGTAGTATTAAATCTGCAATTGGTATAAACGATCGTTTCTTATACACAAGGGAATTGTTTGATGGAAATGCTGAATTATATACTGATTCAGTAAGCAAACTTGATAGTTTGAATAATATTAATGAAGCTGTAGCCTATTTGCGTGATAATTTTAAATGGAAAAAAATGAAACCAGCCTTAAGTTTATTGAATTGGTAAAAAGGCGTTTTTTAAATGATTGAATCCGGGAAACTATATTTGGTGCCAACACCAATTGGGAACCTTGAGGATATGACAATCAGGGCTATCAGAATATTACGTGATGTTGATTTTATACTTGCTGAAGACACCCGGGTTTCTTCAAAACTTTTGAAACATTTTGAGATTGAAAACAGGCTTGTTCCACACCATAAATTTAACGAGCACAAAACCGTTACCTCTATTGCTGAAAAAATAAAGTCGGGTGAATCAATTGCCCTTATATCTGATGCTGGAACTCCAGGGATATCCGATCCTGGATTTTTATTAGTTAGGAAATGTGTTGCTGAAGGAGTTAAGATAGAATGTTTGCCAGGAGCTACTGCACTTATTCCTGCTCTTGCAGTTTCTGGTTTGCCATCGGATAAGTTTACCTTCGAAGGATTTCTGCCACAGAAAAAGGGTAGGCAAAAAATGCTAACAGCCCTGGAAAGTGAATTGCGAACCATGGTTTTTTATGAATCTCCATATCGGTTATTAAAATCATTGGAACAAATGTCAGAACATTTTGGTGCGGAAAGACCTTGTTGTGTATGCCGGGAAATTTCAAAATTACATGAAGAAATCTTTCGGGGAACCTTGTTGGAAGCCTTAACTCATTTCAGTAAAAAAGCAATTAAGGGAGAAATTGTTATAGTTGTAGCAAGCCAGGCAACCAAGTAATTTAATTACCGCTTTTAAAAATTGCTTCGTTAAAAAATGATATCTCAACAACTTTTTATTAATTTTTATTTTTAGTTTTGCCTACGACTAAGGGGAGTCTGTTTGTTTTGCTAATTTAATTTAACTGATGCTCAAAAAACTGTTTACTGTTTTTGCTGTATTTATTGTTTTATTTTTCAATATTCAAGATGTTAATGCACAGTTTGATATAACCGGGAAAGTCATTGATGAAGAAACTTCTGAATCATTGATCGGTGTAAATATTATAATCAAAGGAACTTCGTTTGGAACAGCTTCTAACCGAAATGGTAATTTCTACCTGAAAGCAAGTGTTGGTATTCCATGTACTCTTCAAATTTCAATGATTGGCTATAAAACGACTGAATTTGTTGTTAGTGAAAGGGAAATAAGGGGTGTTGAGATAACTTTAAAAGCTGAAGCAATAATGAGCCAGGAAATTGTTGTGAAGGCAAAGGAAATTGAAGTTGAGGAAAAGACTTTCAGGAATGAAATGTCGGTTGAATTGTTGGATGCATTAAGTATTAGGGAAACACCTGCTGCTAATTATTACGAGGCCATTCGAAATCTGAAAGGTGTAGATGTTGTAATGCAAAGTATGCAATTTATCTCAATTAATGCCAGAGGATTTAATTCTACTGAAAATACCCGTTTTGTTCAGGTAGTTGACGGAATGGACAACCAGGCACCGGGAATGAATTTCCCGATAGGTAATATTGCCGGTTTAAATGAATTGGATGTCGAGTTGATTGAATTTATACCGGGGCCGGCCGAAATTCAATATGGTGGAAATGCCCTGAATGGAGTATTGATGATGAAGAGCAAAGATCCATTTAAACATCAAGGTATAGGAGTATATATTAAACCGGGAGTTAGCGATATTAAATCAGGAAGTGATTATCCATTTCAGTTTTCCGGAAAGCCGCAGATTGATGGTGGTATTAGAATAGCAAAATCATTTCATGATAAATTGGCATTTAAAATTAATGCAGCCTACACTCGCGGTGTCGATTGGTATGCTAATGATACAACCAATATAAGGCCGGGTAATATTAAATGGGAACCTGATCCGGGGCATGATGCGATTAATAAATATGGCGATGAAATAATTTCTGATTTGGCTGTAGGTGAAAGAGGTGCGAATATTCTTGTTTCACGAACCGGGTATAAGGACAAGGAACTTGTAGATAATAATGTTGAAAATCTAAAGTTAAGCGGTTCATTGCATTATAAACTAAATGATAAAGTTACTGCCATTTTACATGGCAATTATGGATTGGCAACAACTGTATACACGGGTGATAACAGAACTTCCTTGTCGGGTTTTAAAATTTACCAGGCAAAAGCTGAATTAACAGGAGAACATTTTCTTTTAAGGGCTTACACTACAATTCAAAATTCTGGAAATTCGTACGATGCAAAATTCCTTGCAGTTCATTTAAATAGCAATGCAAAGAGCGACGCTGATTGGTTTCATGATTATTATCAATCTTACAGAGGCGGATACCGTCGGTTTGGAGTACCGGCTGGCGATCATGTTGAAGCCAGGAAATTTGCTGATCGGACAAGGCTGGTTTATGGTACCGAAGAATTTGAAAAGGAAAAACAACGAATAATTAATGATCCTGATTTCAGAAAAGGAGCAAGGATTAATAATAATTCAGCATTATATCATCTTGATGGTTCATTTGACCTTGATAAATTTACGGGTGAGACAAGTATTAAAATAGGTGCAAATTACAGATTTTATGAACTTGATTCTGAAGGAGCCATATTCCCGGATACCATGGGAAATAATATTACTTTTTATGAGATGGGTGGTTTTTTTGATGTATCAAGAAGTTTTTTTGATGATGCACTTTTATTAAAAGCATCGGCAAGGATTGACAAACCGGAAAAATTTGAAATTGTAATTTCTCCCCGGATTTATGCCCTTTATACAATCAGTGAATCACAAAATATAAGAGCATCTTTTTTAAGTGGGTATCGCACTCCGGGTGTTAAGGAACAATTTATTAATAAAGATTTGGGGACCGTTCGGTACCTTGGAGGGATTGAGCAAATTTTTGCCCCATATAATATTGCTGGAAATGGTATTTATCTCGATAAAGTAAATGAGTTTAATGCTGCAGTAAATGAGGATGTAACAAACGAAGATTTTCCATTTGCAATTGACCAGGCAAGGTTTAAGAATCTTGATATTCTTGAATCAGGAATTGTTAAAGATGAAGAATTACAAAATATCAGGCCTGAACGGGTATTTTCATTTGAAGTTGGTTACAAGTCAAAAATCAGAAATGCATTTTATTTTGACCTGGTATATTATTTTTCTACCTATCGTGATTTTATTGGTATAGCAAAAATAGTAAAACCAAAAACAAGTCCCGTTGTAAGCCTTGTCACAGCTGCCTCTCAAATTAATAAATCATCGCAACACGATGTGTATTACGTTAATGTAAATACGCTAAAGCCTGTATCTATCCAGGGGTTGTCGGTAGGATATAAATGGCTGATGCCTCTTGGATCAATAATTTCTGGTAATTTTACGTTTTCTGATGTAAAGTCAGCTATTGATGACCCTATTGCTCCCGGATTTAATACTCCGGGTTTTAAATCAAATCTTTCGCTGGCAAACCGGCGAATGGATAGAATGGAAAATAATCCCGGATTTAAAAATATTGGTTTTATGGTAACATGGAGATATCAAAGCAGGTTTTATTGGGAAAGTGCATTTGGTGATGGCTGGGTTGAACCGGTGAGTACTTTTGATATCCAGTTTTCAATAAACCTAAAGAATCCAAAATCGGTTGTTAAGATGGGTGCTTCTAATTTTTTCAACAACAAGTACAATTATTCATTTGGGGGTGCCAACATTGGGGTGTTATATTATGTGTCTTATATAATTGATAATATTTTCTAATTATTTAGGCAATGAAACAAAAGAATTTTTACATATTATTTCTGTTCGTAATTTCAGTTTCCTGTGGTTATGATTTTCCTGAAAATGATATCAGTTCACAATATAATTTTGGTGAAATTAATACTGAAAAGTTTGTTTCAATAGGAGACGATTTTTCTGCTGGAGTTATGAATGGAGCGTTATACACAGAGGGACAACAGTCTTCAATTCCTGCTTTAATTGCAAGGCAAATTGCTGAGGTAAATGAAATATCGTTTATTCAACCTAATATCGATGCTGGAAACGGATACAATTATTACAGATCAAATAGTAGTGAAATATTTGGTAAATGGATTTATCAGTTTAGCGATAAAACTTCAGCAGAAGCTCAGATAGTATTAACAACTGGTGAATCAATTACTACTTATGCTGGTGATGTTTCAAACTTAAATAATTTATCGATCCCGTTTTTGAAGTTGTCGCATATTTCTAATAATGGCCTTTCCGCAAATCCTTATTATGAAAGAATTACAAAGAATCCGGGACAATCGACCCTGGCAAACGATATTATAAGCAGCAATCCAACTTTTTTCTATGCATGGCTGGGTATGAATGATATACTAAACTATGCGATAAATGGAGCTGTTTCACAAGAGGGTGATATATTTTCAGAAATAAAATACACCTCTGTTGTTGAGTTTGAAGATAATTTTGATAATCTGATTGATAATCTTTTACAGAATCAGGATTGTAAGGGTGTGATTGGAAATATTATTTCGATTAATGACTTGCCCTTTTTTTATACAAAACCATTCAACTTTTTAAAACTTGAAAATGGCCAAATATCGGCAGCCAAATCAGCTATTCAGTTAAACAAATTTAATAATGGTGTTTCATTGCATAATCCAACAGCTCCAGATGAGGATAAAAGGCCATTTATCGGATTTGAAGATAACGGGCTTTATAATTTATATCCCCAAAGATTAATTATTATTGATGAATCTTTATCAGATGCATATTACCCCGATGGTACTCCAATTCCCAAATACAGACAATTAATTGAAGGGGAAATCGCATTATTTAGTATTACAGACGAAATGGTAGAATCAGGATATGGATATAAAATCCCTTTATCAGATAAATATGTTTTAACTTTAAATGAAATTGAGGAGATACAATCTGTTATTTCATCTTATAATAATATAATAAATAGAAAAGTACAGCAATATCCCGATAAGCTGGTTTTGGCAGATATTGGAAAAGAGGTGCATAAGATTGCAATTACCGGAACGTATGATGCATGGGGACAAGTACAGGATAATACCATTTATTATTCAAATGGAATACCCATTGAAGGTGCATTAGGTTTAAATAGTGTATTCTCACTTGATGCATTGCATTTTAATAATAGGGGAAATGCATTTATAGCAAATGTTTTTATAAATGCAGTAAACGATAAATTTTCAGCATTTATTCCCGAAGCTGACATTAACGATTTTCCGGGTAATGTTTATACAGTTAGGTTCTAATTTTATTGATTTAATGATAAAAACCAGTTTTTGTTCTGAATAAATAAATACTTGGAATGAAGACAAATGTAATTTTGAATTATAATGTATTAATGCTGGAATGATATTTTTTTACCAGTCAATTTGTAAATATTAATATTTTTTAACATTTTTATCGACGAATTGAATTAATTTAAAGGCATTTAATTTGAAAGTACAAAAAGGGATTTGGGGGAATCCCTATTATACGATATAAATAATTGATACTGTTTAATTTGCTAATTTAAAACTATTTCTATGAAAAAAATCATGCTGTTGATTGCAATTGTCTTTTTTATAGGGGGGCAATTGCTTTATGCACAAACAAAGGAGATCTCGGGAGTTATTTCTAGTTCCGAAGATGGAACAACAATTCCAGGAGCTTCTATTGTGCTTATGGGGACAACATTGGGAACGGTAACCGACATTGACGGTGCATTCTCATTAATAGTCCCAAATGATGCTCAAACCCTGATGGTTTCATTTGTTGGAATGAAAACATTGGAAGTTCCAATTGGATCTCAAAGTACATTCGAAATTACACTGGTACCCGATATTTTTGGGTTAGATGAAGTTGTAGTTGCGGGTGTTGCTTCAGGAACACCACGGAAAAAACTCTCAATTTCAGTGGCGAGAGTTGACGAAGAGGACCTGAAACAGGTTCCCGCTTCTTCTGCTGCAGGAGCTTTACAAGGGAAAGTATCCGGTGTAACCATTGTGAAAGCAAATGGTAATCCGGGAAGTGCTGCATCAATCAGGTTAAGAGGTGCAACCGCTATTCGTGGCGGACAAGGACCTTTAATCATTATTGATGGTGTTATGTTGGAAGGAACATTGCAGGATATCAATGTTGACGATATCGCTTCAATGGAAGTTGTAAAAGGTGCAGCTGCATCAGCACTGTACGGATCCCGCGCAGGGAATGGTGTAATTGTTATTTCTACCAAACGTGGTGAAGGACTTGCCGCCGGTCAAACAATTGTTACAGTACGTAACGAGTACGGACAATCAGGTTTGGCAAATGAGTTTCCTATTTCAACACATCACTTTTACAAACTGGCTGATGACTATGCCGGTGAAACACGTTATACTAAATTTGATGGTGTTGTAATGTATGGCGATAACCCATCAACCGATACTGATCCAAACCTTTTAGGTGAATTGGTTTCGGGAGCACGTTTAATTGCTGACGACCATTATATGGATAATCCATTTGGAGTTGTCAGAGACCATCTCAGCGATTTTTATTCAGGAGGGAGTTTTTATACCAATTATGCTTCGGTTGCTTCAAATATGAATAAAACCCGTTTTATGGTTTCGTTTGAGAATTCAAACCAGGAAGGGATTATTTTTGGAGTAAGTGGTTATCAACGTAAAAACTTCAGGTTAAATGTAGATCATCGTTTCTCTGATAAATTTACATTTACTACCAGTAACCTGGTTGCAAGAGCTGAAACCGATAACAGTAGTATCGATTTCTTCTCACTGATGCAACTTCAACCCGATATGAATTTACATAGCAAAAACCCGGATGGATCTGATTACAGGTTAGGAGTCGACCAGTTTGGTACAACTGTAAACCCGTATTATCCAATAGCTAATGTAACAAATGTAAGTAACCGTAACCGTATTTTAAGTAGTTATGGGTTTACATACACTCCTGTTAACTGGATGTCGGTTGAAGGGCAATACAGTTTTGAAAAGCAAGATAATTATGGTAGCAATACACAACCTAAGGGATATTTAACTTTAGATACGGATGATACCGGTGGCACAGATGGTTATTTGTATAAAAGCAGTTCACAGCAAATGGCACAGGTAGCTCAGTTAACTGTTAACTTTAACAAACAGTTTGGCGACTGGACAACCAAAGCAAAAGTGAGTTATTTGTACGAAGATAACCACTGGCAAAGTTTCAGCACAAGTGCAAGGACATTCTCTGTTACAGGTATTCCTCAGTTTAATACCATGGATCAGTCTACTGCTTCGAACGGTTCAAATGAAGGTGATATTCGTGCCGAAAATATTTTTGGTATTGCGGATATTGATTATAAATCAAAATATATAGGTTCATTCCTTTACCGTTTTGATGGTGCAAGCCAGTTTGGTGAAAACGAACGTTGGAATCCTTATTTCAGGGTTTCAGGTGCTTATCGTATAACTGAAGATTTTGCGATTAACGGAATTAATGAATTGAAAATTCGCGCTGCTTACGGTACTGCTGGTAACCGTCCACCATGGACAGCCCAGTATGAAACATTTAATATTGCGGGTGGTACACCAGTTAAAAATCAATTAGGTAACAAAAACCTAAAACCATCAAAAATTGTAGAACAGGAAATTGGTTTAAATATGGAATTCCTGGATAAATTCGAGTTTGAATTTGTCTACTCAAAAACCGATGCTAAAGATCAGCACTGGCCAGTACCACTTCCTGCCTCACAAGGATATAAAGCACAATGGCAGAATATGGGAACTTTAACGTCAACCGTATTTGAAGCAACTTTAGGTGCTCGTTTGGTTGAGAAAAAAGATTTCTTATGGAAAATGAATCTTACATTTGATAGGGTACGTCAGGAAATTTCACAATTAGATGTGGCTCCGTTTACAACAGGTGCAAGGGGTAACTCAGGTGATCCGGGTGCATTTTATATCAGAGAAGGTGCTATTTTTGGTGCTATGTTTGGTGAACGCTTTATTCGTTCGATGGACGAAATGAAGGATCAACTTGCAATAGGGGCCGAAGGCACATATGACGGTATGACTATTGATGATTTTACTCAAAACAGCGATGGTTATATTATTCCAAAAGGAACAGAAGGAACATATTTGGAAGTACCTGTCAAACAATTGGATGAAGATGGTGTTCCGGAAACAGTTCAGGTAGGTGATGGAAATCCTGATTTCCATATGGGTATTGCTAATACCATTAGTTGGAAAGGATTAAATTTATATGTATTACTTGATTGGAAACAAGGAGGTGATATTTATAGTTTAACAAACCAATGGATGTATCGCGATAACCGTGCTATATCAATGGATCAATCCGGATTACCTGAAAATCAGAAAAAAACCTATGATTATTATAAAGCATTGTATAATGTAAATACTTATAACAATCATTTTGTTGAAGATGGTACTTTCCTTAAGGTAAGGGAAATTTCTTTGCATTACAATTTAAGTAAAGCTTTACTTAACAAAGTATTGGGTGGATTTATTAAAGAATTTAAGGTGGGTATAATCGGACGTAACCTTTTCACTTTTACCAACTATTCAGGTTACGACCCTGAAGTAGGTAGTTCAGAAGGTTCCGGTGATAATACTATTCAGGCTTGGGATGAATTTGCCTATCCGAATTACAGGACTTTAACGGGATCCATAGAGTTTAAATTCTAATCTAAAAAAATGAATGATATGAAAACAAAAGTATATAAATTGGCTTTTGCCTTAACATTGGTATTTGGCTTACTCACTTTTGGGTGTGCCGACCTGGTAGTTGAAAACTTAAATGAACCGGATTCAACAAAAGCTTTGGCAAATCCCGACGATTTAGCAAGTTTAGCTGGTGGTGCATTCCGAACCTTTCATGTGAGTTTGCAAGGAGGAGATGGATCTCATCAAGGAGATGGTCCTGCAATAGCAATGTCAACTATGGCGGATCAGAATTCATGCCCTTGGGGTAATTTTGGAATGAAAGACCTGTCGTCTGAACCTCGTAAAGGTTTTGTAAACAGTCTCACTTATGCTTATTTTGCGGTAGTCAGAGCCTCTTGGGAGGATAGTTATTCTGCAATCTCTGCTGTAAATGATGTATTAAAAGCTATTGAAGATCAAGGGGTGGAATTAGGCGAAGATGGCTCAGATACTGAAATGGTAAAAGCCTGGTGTTATTTTGTGAGTGGTATTGCTCATGGTTACCTGGGACTTATCTATGATCAGGGGAATGTTATTAAATGGGATACTGATCTGGAAACTTTGGAGTTAGTACCCTACCAATCATTAATTGATGCTTCGCTCGAACTTCTGGATCAGGCAATAACCCTTGCTGATGGAAATACATTTGAAATTCCTGCCAAATGGATGGGTGGTGATATCTATTCACATATAGAATTGTCAGAATTAGCAAATTCTTATGCAGCACGTATTCTTACATATAGTTCAAGAAATAAGGCACATAACGAAGCATTAGATTGGAATAGAATTTTGACTTATACTAATAATGGTATCAATAAAAATCTTGAGCCCGAGTTAGGTGACAATTATGATTTTTATGATTTTTACCTTGTTTATTTGAGATATCCGGGATGGGGA
>JABMQB010000604.1 GCA_013203525.1 Mariniphaga sp. | reverse complement strand
TAGCCAACTCCATCAGAAAATTGTTCTTTTTGGCGCCATGTAACTTCTTCAGGCAATAAATGTTCAAAAGCTTTTCTTACTACCCATTTTTCAATCTTACCGTCTTTTGCCATTTTATCTTCCGGATTCAATCGCATCGCCACATCTATAAATTCTTTATCGAGAAATGGAACCCTGCCTTCAACACCCCATGCAGCAAGCGATTTATTGGCACGGAGGCAATCGTATAAATGTAATCTACTAACTTTCCTTAGCGTTTCTTTATGGAATTCTTCTGCATTTGGAGCTTTATGGAAGTAAAGGTATCCACCAAAAATCTCGTCAGCACCTTCACCTGTAAGGACCATTTTAATCCCCATTGATTTGATAACACGGGCAATCATATACATAGGAGTTGATGCCCTGATAGTTGTAACATCATAGGTTTCGATATGGTAAATTACATCACGGATTGCATCTAATCCTTCCTGAACGGTATAATTGATTTCATGATGCACTGTCCCGATATGATCAGCAACCTTGCGGGCTGCAGCCAGGTCGGGTGATCCTTCAAGTCCAATTACAAACGAATGTAGCTGAGGCCACCAGGCTGCTTGTTGATCGCCCGTTTCAATTCTTTTTGCAGCATACAATTTGGCTACAGCTGATGTTATTGAAGAGTCGAGTCCTCCGGATAATAACACTCCATAAGGAACGTCAGACATAAGCTGCCTGTGTACAGCATCTTCAAGAGACGTCTTAAGTTCATCAATATTAGTGCTGTTATTTTTAACGTTATCATAATCCATCCAGTCGCGCGTATACCATTTTTTAATTTCACCATCTTTGCTATACAGGTAACTGGCAGGAGGAAATTCTTCAATTTTTTTGCAAAAACCTTCTAAGGCTTTTAATTCCGAAGCAACATAAAAATTACCATGTTCATCCCAGCCCATATAAAGCGGAATAATACCTATATGGTCACGGGCAATCAGATATGCATCTTCCTCTTCATCGTAAAGTGCAAATGCAAAGATTCCGTTCATATCATCCAGAAATTTTTCCTTTTTATCGCGATATAATGCAAGGATAACTTCACAATCTGATTTTGTTAAAAAATCATATGAATCTTCATAATTATTTCGGATTTCCTGATGATTATATATTTCGCCATTAACGGCAAGAATTAATTTTCCATCTTTACTGTATAAAGGCTGACCACCTGATTCAGGGTCAACAATTGAAAGTCTTTCATGAGCCAGAATTGATTTTTCTCCACAATAAATACCCGACCAATCCGGTCCACGGTGCCTTACACGTTTCGACATATTCAAAACTTGCTTTCTTAAATCTTCTGACTTGACTTTTAAATCAAATACTCCTACAATCCCACACATCGTAATGTCAATTTCTTATTAAATTTATGAATGCAAAAATAATCATATTGTCAATATAGCAAAATATTAAATGACATATTTCTATATAATTTAATACAAACTTTACAAAAATTCATTATTGAAAGCAATTTAATTAATTTTTGTATTTTTAAATATCCTTTCAAATTTTGAAAGACATAGCAAAAAAAGATAAAAGAGATTTGTATTCCCCTTTTCAGAATGCTTTTGTGCTTTTAAAAATATATTTTTTATTTGGAGGGCCTGGTTTTCATTTTTTATGTGGGAATTTTCAGTAAATTATATTTACTATTTTCTACCCATATTAAACATTAAACCTGATATGAAGGATATCTGCTTCCTGTACAATATAGTTTTTCCCCTCAACAAAGAGCTTACCCTTTTCTTTGCATGCTTGTTCTGATCCTAATGTTACAAAGTCATTATATTTCATCACTTCAGCACGAATAAATCCGCGCTGTAAATCACTGTGAATTGCACCGGCAGCTTCAGGGGCAGTCATCCCCTTTTTTATTGTCCAGGCCCTTATTCCTTTTGGACCAACAGTGAAAAACGACATCAAATTAAGCAATGAATAAGCTGAACGTACCATTTTATTTACCCCG
Organism: Mariniphaga sp.; assembly: GCA_013203525.1. GTDB lineage: Bacteria > Bacteroidota > Bacteroidia > Bacteroidales > Prolixibacteraceae > JABMQB01. The sequence continues at coordinate 235 of JABMQB010000604.1, read as the reverse complement.
GGTTCTTCTAATCCTGAATAGGTTAAAAATTCATGTCTATCTGTCTCATCTTCCAACTCGGCTATTTCAGCTTCCAATTTGCCGGCTATTATTAATATTTGAGCGTCAGAGTCTTTTAAATGTTCCTTTACTTTAGAAACATAATCATTACCATTAATGGCTGAGTCTTCGTCTACATTACAAACAAACAATACAGGTTTCATTGTTAATAAAAACATATCGTCCAGTATGGATT
>JABMQB010000603.1 GCA_013203525.1 Mariniphaga sp. | reverse complement strand
TCCCTCTCTTCGCGAAGAGAGGGACGATCAGACCGCAGGTTTGATCAGGGTGAGTCATTTTGTTAATACTTTCTCATTTCTTTAACAGCAAGTTATAAAATCATTTCTGTATTTTTATAAACAAAATGCAAATATGTCACACCCCGAAAAATCGGAAAGTTTAAAATCCGAAATTGAAAATAGATTATTTGGAATTCAAGAATACATTGAATTTAAAAAAAGAACTAACCGCGAAATAACCTATATCTCTGAATTATTCCTTGAAGAACTTTTAAATGAAATTTATAAAGGAGAAGGTTATCATTTTGAAAACATGAATCATAAAATCCCAGGTTATCCGGCAATTGATATTGCTGATGAAAACAAAGGGATTTCATATCAGGTAACAGTAACAAATGATTCGTCCGATCTAAAAACTAAAGTCAATAAAACTCTTGAAATATTTTATAAAAACAATTTTGATAAAAAATACAACAAACTCTATATTGTTATTGCTTCTGGAATTAAAGCCGGGGAAAAATTACCTCATAAAAAAATATTCAATATTAATGGGCACAAAATTACAGTTAAACCCAATCTATTTACGTCAAAAAATATAATTGATTTATCTGGATTAGCCCAAAAAGAAATATTTAAAAGAACTGCAAAATTTGAAAATATAAATAATGTACTACTTAAGATTTCTAACCGACCAGAAAAAAAAAATACCTTTTAAATTTGAAAGCACTTATATTGAACGAACCGTCGATGAAATCAAAAACAAACAAAATATTAGTTTAATTGATGCGGTTGAAAAAAATAGATTAAATATTTTACTGGGAGTTGGAGGTCTAGGGAAAACTACTGAAATAAATTATCTGGCACACAAATTAAGTAATTTCAAAAACTGCTATTGTTTTGTAATAAGATTAATAAAATATGCTAATTCCTTAGATGAATTACTTGATGCATTTCATCCAAATTGGAAAAATGTTCCTGATGGATTTAAAACTTTTTTGATTTTCGATGGATTAGATGAAGTTAGCAGTTTGAAATTCGATATTGCCTCAAAAGAAGTCGAATTATTTGCAACTAAAAATTCTGGAGTAAGTATTTTAGTTACCTGTCGGACTAATTTTAATCCTCTTTATTCTGGAAAAGAAAAATCAAATGAAAATGATGAATTTACTGAGATACTTCTAAATGAAATAAATGAAACTGACATTGAAAGTTTTATTTTAAAAGAATGTAATTCCCCCAAGATATTTCTTCAAGCAGCGGAAAAAAGTAAAATTGTTGAAATCTTTAAAAATCCATTTTATCTTGTCAATTCCGTTGAGATTTTTAATTCTCAAAATATAATTCCTGAAAATAAATCTGATTTTTATACAAAACTCATTGACCAAAGAATTAGAAATGAAGAAAAAAGACTCTCATTCAAACATAATGTTAATGAATGTAATCTGAAAGAAGGATTAAAACTATTGGCATTAACTATGCAATACTCCGGGAAAAATGAAATTGAAAAGATTGATTTTGATAGAATAATAAGAAGTAGAGACACAAGTGAAAATATTAAAAGAATTTTTTTCCATGAAGTGGACAATGTCTGGCAATTTGAACACAATAATTTTCAGGAATTTTTAGCAGCAGAAGCCATTTCAGAATTAGGATGGGAAACAATAACAAAAATAATTCTGCTTCCAAACAAAAAGCTAAAACCTAAATGGCTTAATGCATTTTCATTTTTAGTGAACCTTGTAGCAAAAAACAATCTACTTATTACTTGGTTTGTAGAAAATGAGATAGAATCATTAATAAAAGTAGAGCCTGGCAAAATTGAGGATAAAATAAAAAATCAAATTTTTAAAAGATTATTTGAAAAACATAAAAAAGATGAAACAATTATTTGGAGGTTATCTTATTCAACCAAAAATCTTTATCATTTTATTCAACTTGAGACAAATAGAGAGATAAAAGAATTTTTAATAAATGAATTAAAAACACCTGAATCAAATATTCAATCCATTTCCAACGCAGTCCATCTTTTAGAAGAATTGGAAAATCCGGGAATATATAAATCTGAAATTCAAACTATCTACCTTAAACTATTAACCAATAATTATCACAAATATGGAATAGCTTATTCAATTTTTAACTCATTTTCGAAATGGAAAATGTTTGATAATGAATTGAAAAACAAAATAATTACGATTGATAATTTATTTGTTAAAGAAGGTCCAATTAGCTCTTTGTGTCATTATTTAGAGGATGGAAAATTTACAGATATTACAGCTGACATTATTTTCAGAATAATTTTATCAATGCAGGAAAATCATGTAGTGGGGACTGAATTCGCATTATATAAAGTACTTGAACTTTTATCGTCATATGAACTTTCAAGTTTAATTCAAAAACTTACACCAACAGATTTTAAAGATCATACCCGAATTTGGATTAGAGATTTATATAAATATTTAAACTCTCAGGCAATTGAATTATTCCAAAAGGATTCACAATTAGTGAGTGCTATTACTGATTTTGTATATGCATCCTTTGTGTATCATGATGAAGAATATGCAAAAGAGTTTAAAAGTTTTTTTGAGAAAACAAATCAGGTTTTTGCTTCCTTCCAATTATGTTTCCTTGCTGATCTTAAAAGTAAAAAAATAAAAAGAAGGGAATTTTTTACTTTGCCTGCAATGATCGCGGATCAACAATGTTTAGACTGGGTAATTGATTATTATTTGAAGAATACTTTTTCAGATGAAATGATGTGGAATTTTCTAATTTCCCTAAACTTTGTAGGAAATTATGATGGTCGTTCTTATTTTATAAATAAAATAAATAAATCTACTCAGGGAAAATTCGAACCCCCACCAAATCCATGGGAAGTATTCAATAAAGAAAAAGATAAGTTGTATTTGAAAACATTACTAGATAAAGAATTAGCATTAAGATTTATTAATAAAGCATTTGATGTATTTGGAAAAGATAATATCGAAAGAACAGAAATAATAAAAAAACAATTCGATAAGGAAGACAGGATGAAGATGTAGAATTAAATGTTGGTCTTGAATTAATTAGTCGTCATTCAAAAGATAAAATTAATATAAAGAAATTCATTAACTGGATTTCGAAAAAAGAAGAATGGAATTATGTAGTTCTCGATGAATATTATCATCGAATAACTAGCCGTAATCTTCCAAAAGAAAATATTAATTGGATACGCAACTGGTGTGAAGATTATAAACAAAAAACACAAATCAAAAATGCAATTACTATAAAAAAAGATGGGGCGTTTTCTTATTTAAACATTGTTCGGTTTTTTATCAAGTATGCCATGTTTCTTGATATTTCACTATCTGAAGAGCAGTTTTTAGAATTAACTTCATTTCTTGGATTATTAGAATTTAGAAGAAACATTAATAATAAAACAACAGAAATAAAACTTTATGATTACATAAGGAAAAATATTAAAGTAGATAAAATTAAACAAAGAATCTTTCAAAATATAGAAGAAGGCAAGTTGGTTTCATATGTATTGGTTGAACATGTAAATATTATTGAAAAAGAAGGATGGCAAGAAGGAACAGAACTTCTTATAAAACACTTAATAAACCCAAAACTGTCAAGATACGAAAAAGACAGTATATTAAGGCTCTATAAAACGTACAATGGGAATACTGAAGAATTGGTTCCTGCTTTAGAATATCTGAATTTTAAAGGTGATGATACTTTTTTCGATTGGAATTTGATTGATTTTATGATTGAAGAAAAAAATGCAAAGACTATTGAATATTTGATTAATAAAATTGAAGATAACGATATTGATCAATTAAAACTTGGAATTTATTTATTACTGGCTCAAAGAACCATTGCCTTTGAGGTAATAACAAAAAATCTAAGGCTATTTAAAAATCACAATGAAAATGAATTTCTGACTAACACTATAAATCAATTATCATGTAAGAATTTTTCAGCAAAAATTCTCTCTAATTTCTTAATTGAGATTTTAGAAATTTATATTGTAAAAGGTTTTGGAACATCTGGTTTTAATAATTTACTTCCCTTACTTTTTATTAAACTTTTCGAAATTATTACTGAGACTGAAATAGATGGAAGTATTGTTATTAATTCAATTACTAAAATTTTAGATTCCAGTGAAAAAAACGAAACAAACAAAAGAGCCAGGTATGAATTATATGAATTGGAAAATAAAGTAAATATACATATGGATAAAGGATGCCAGATTAAAGATGCAATTTTAGAATTAAAAAAATTGGGAATTGAATATGAATTCTGACTCTCCCTCTTTTCCCTCTTTTCCCTCTCTTCGCGAAGAGAGGGACGATCAGACCGCAGGTATGATCAGGGTGAGTCATTGTTAATACCTTTAGCAATTCAAAAACAAGTTACAAAATCAATTATTTATGCTAATTAAATATTTGATTAATTTGAAAATGAAATCATAAAAATCAAGGAGTTTTTCTAAACTTTTTCTGACTCTCCCTCTTATCCCTCTCTACGCGTAAAGAGGGAAGATTTTGCCGAAGGTAAAATCAGGGTGAGTCAACTAAAACGGCAACCTCCCCAAATCCAGATTCCCCCCAGAAACAATAATCCCAACTTTTTTACCCTTAACATCTATTTTTTTTTCGAGAATAGCAGCCAATGGTACTGCTGATGATGGTTCAATAATAATTTTCATACGTTCCCAAAC
>JABMQB010000602.1 GCA_013203525.1 Mariniphaga sp. | reverse complement strand
TATGCCTGATGACCAACATCCCAAACCAAGTGATCATATGGTGTATTGTAAATGTAATGAAGAGCAATAGTTAATTCAACCACGCCCAGGCTGGCACCAAAATGTCCCGGATTTGACGAAACAATATCAATAATATAATTCCGTAATTCCTGGCATACTTCAGGAAGTTCCTCTTTTGCAATTTTCCTAAGATCTTCCGGATTATTTATGTTTTTTAAAAATCTCCCCTTTATCTCTTCCATTTGTTCTAAAAAAAACGTGGTCAAAGATATAATTTATCGCTGATTTAAAATGCGAATTATATCACTTTAAGTGAATCAGTATTGCGCTGCTTATGAAAAGAACTAACTTTAAACCATAAAATTGTATCGATATGAAAACTATTAAACTTATAATTATTCTTGCTTTATTTGCTGGATTTTCATCGTGTATTACCACCGAACTAACCCAGAAGCTCTCAAACAGTGAAACAGAAAACAAAAATCTGAAACAGGCTAATATGGATCTCAGAATTAAAAATACTGAGATGGAAGCCGAAATCAGCAAGTTAAAACATTCTAACAAAAAATTTTCTGATCAAAACCAGGACTTGCTTAATCGCATGGAAAGCTATTCAAGGCAATTTGAAAATATTGAAAATGAAAAAAATGAACTTCAAAAACAGATTGATGTTTTGAGTTCAGGAAGCTCTTCTGAAATAATAAAACTTCTGGAAGAACTGCAAACTACAAGGGAAGAACTCAATGTTAGAGAAGATAAGTTAAAAGTAGCAGAAGAAGAATTGGAAGCCCGAAATTCAAGGTTAATGGAACTGGAAAACATATTGACCCAAAAAGATCAGGCCGTAAAAGAATTAAAAAACAAAGTTGTTCGTGCCTTAACCGGATTTAATAATAATGGCCTTACGGTTTATGAAAAGAATGGAAAAGTTTATGTTTCACTTGAAGAACGTCTTCTGTTTAAAACCGGTGAATGGGATGTGGATCCAAATGGCCAAAATGCAATTAAAAACCTGGCAGAAGTTCTGGCTCAAAATCCCGAAATCAATGTAATGGTTGAAGGTCATACCGATAACGTACCAATGCATGGCTCGGGCGATGTAAAAGACAACTGGGACCTAAGTGTAATGAGAGCAACAGCTGTAACAAAAATTTTAACACAAAACAATAATGTGGATCCGGCACGAATTATTTCCGGAGGGCGAAGTGAATATATTCCAATTGAAAATGACGACTCTGTTGAAAGCAGGCAAAAAAACAGGCGGACAGAAATTATTCTTACGCCCAAATTGGACGAATTGTTAAAAATTATCGAAATGAATTAATAAATAATTCTTTCTAATAAATATATAAAACCAGGATAACTTTATGCATGAGCCTTCCTGTTTTAATATATCGGGTTTTGTATATTACAGATTAATCTGTATTTTGAGGAAGGAATTGAAAAGCTATATAAAAACCAAAATACCTGGCATGAAAAAACTTTATTGCATATTATTTCTTTTAGCTGTATTCTTAAGCTCAAATGCACAGAAAACAGTTATTATTCAAACAACTCCTACTGACGCAAAAATTCTAATTGATAATCCTTCAACCGGCCCTTCGGAATTAGGAATTGGAACTGCACAAATAAAACTTGGAAAAAATCCGGTTTCTGTAATAATTGAAAAAGAGGGTTATGAGCCGGTCAAAAAAACTTTTATCAAAAGCGGTGGAGGTGAAAAAACCGAACAATTAGTTTTAAGAAACAGGATAGTAAAAGTTACATCAAATATTTACGATGCAGAAATTTTTAAGGATGGTGTATTAATTGGGAAAGGTGCCCGTGAATATGAAATATTAATTAAGGAAAACTCAAATGTAACCTTAGCAGCTAAATCACCTGGTTTTTTAACCAAAACAGTTGTATACTATAATATGTCAGGGCGCCCCGAACCTCCAATAAGCGATGCTCTTTTACTGGAAGATAGAGTCGTAAATGTTACTACTCATCCGGCTAATACTTCGATTTTAGTTGACGGCGTATTAATAGGGGAAGATGCCAGGCCGGTTAATGTTCCAAGAGGGTCGTGTGTTACTGTTACTATTTCAAAAGAAGGTTATGCCGATATTGAAAAATCGTATTGCAATAAAGAAAACATGACCGAACCCGCGATTAATGAAGTATTTGTTTTAAAAGACAGAGTTGTTCAAATTAATACTACCCCAGACAATGCTCAAATCAAAGTGGATGGGAAAGTTGTAAGTAACAATGGATTTAAGTTATTGGTGATGGAAGATCAATGTGTAGAAGTTGAAGTTTCAAAAGAATCTTTTGACACACAACGTAAGAATTACTGTAATACAACAAATATGGGTAACCTCCCAATTACCGACCATATTGACCTTGTTGAAGATGAGGCCTGGACTTCATCGATCCAAAGCGATCAGGCAAATGTTAATTTTTCAATTTCAGTGAATCCAACACTTGAAGAAGAAACTGCTTGGAAAACATTAAGTCAAATCATTCTTGACAAATTTGATATTCTGGAGATTACCGACAGAGCAACTGGCTATTTACGCACAGCCTGGCACATAAAAGCATTCAATAATGGAACGATTATAAGAACGCGAATTATTGTAAAACAAGGAAATATTGAGCCATTAAAATATATAGTGAAAATTGTAAGTGAAATTTCAATTGTTAAAAATGTAAGTGTTCGCGAAGATGAAAATTTCAGGGAATGGGACAGGCTACTTAAAACCTATAAAGACCTGATTAGTGAAATGCAGGCTCGTTTGCAATAAAATCAAATTTAAAAACTATAAATAGCTCTGCTAATATACAGCAGGGCTATTTTTTATTCATTATATCACTAATAATCCTTAATCCTTCGAGGGTTAAAATCTTATCAATGTTTTTTATTCTTTTTGTGAAAGAGGCTATTTCAGAGCTAAGCCCGCCAGTTGCAACAACATTAAGTTCATGCTCTAACTCCTGTTCTGTTTTTTCGATGATCTTGTCAACCAGCCCGGTGTAACCATACATAATCCCCGATTGGATTGCATGGGTAGTGTTATCGCCAAGTACCGACGGGGGTAATTCCAAATGCACAAAAGGAAGCTGTGCGGTTTTTCCGGCAAGTGAACCCATAGCGGTTAATAAGCCCGGAGCAATTGCAACACCAGCAATTTCAGCATTGCCTCCAACAGTTGTAAAAGTTAATGCGGTTCCAAAATCCACTACCATAGTATATGCACCGTACTTTGTAAATGCAGCAACTGAATTAGCAACAAGGTCGGTTCCAATTTGATTTGGATTTAATACTTTAATTGGAAGTTCTTTATAAATCCCGGGCTCTAACAATACCGGTTTTTCACCTACCAATCCCAATAGCATTTCATTAAAAGGAGCAACCAAAGAAGGCACAACGCTACAAATAATAATTTTTGAAATGCCGGTTTTAATAATATCCCCATTATGAATTAATGAGTTAAAAATTACTTCATATTCATCGGCGGTTTTTAACGCGTCGGTTTGAATACGCCAATGGTTTATCC
>JABMQB010000601.1 GCA_013203525.1 Mariniphaga sp. | reverse complement strand
ATCGAAGAGGATACATCCGTCAATGGTAGTTGTTGTCACTGAATATTCTCCTCCATCAAGAACTGTCAACCTCTGTGTCGAATCACCTGTATTCCAATCGTACGTGTCAAAATAGGGACCTGCATCCAATATCCTAGAATCGCCATAACAAAGTAAAAGGGTATCGCCATTAAAATTGATACTTTTTCCCAGGTCGAGGACAAGGTCAAGGTTAAATCCTACGCCATAACCATATGATTCTACTCCACCAAATCCATAAACATATGCAAGGAACCCTCTATCGGGATTTTTATTATAAATGCGGTGTGTCCCTGGATTAATAGTAATTTGAGCATAAGAATATTCAGTCCCTGAAAATTGGTGAAATAATCCGCCCTGAATATTTTGCCCATCTAAAACTAAGTTTGAAATCTCAGCCGTTAATGTTATAATGTTGACAGAATAATTTACAATCTGGTCTGAATCGTAGGCTACAAAAGTAACATCGTTTTTTGATTGAGAAATAGGGCTCAAAATTATCATGAAAGGATCGCCGTTCCCCCCGGTATAACTTCTGTCAACCGATTGAGATTGACTGTATTGTGCTACCATTATTGGTTTGTCTGCAAAAATTCTTTTTGGTTGGTTGTAGTAAAATACAAATTCCTCAAATTCTCCGCTGTTTAACTTAATTGCACTTAGTCCACTAATATTAATCGTTGTATTATCTTCAGATGCCATAATCCTGTACCTGTCTTGTTCACGTGTTTTAAGCGGGACTGTATAGAATTCTCGTCCCCACGAGTGTAAAGGAGGTATTTGCTCGTAAATGTGGTCCCAGGCACTGATACCATTGGCTGATGGAATCGTAGTAGCCAATGAACCTGAATAAAATGCAATCGGTTTATTTGATTTAATATAACTGCCAGTGAGGTCACCCTGACCTGCGAGGTTTTCAAAATTCATTGATTGAACCTGATAGACCTGCCCTTCGTTTAAGGTTACGGCAAATAATGAATCAGCTTTTCGAAGGCTGTCGGTAACAACAGAAGGTATTATTTCAACAATAGTTGAATCCTTGCTTGCAACAATAAGAAATTCACTATTACGCCCATTTCCATAATTACCACTATTACTTTCATGAATGCGGGGGTCATAGCACATTGCAAAATACTCGGTTCCTAATGATTCTACTGGGTAAATAACTGCAACATCAGCTGAATTGGCATCCCAGTTAAGGGCATAAACATTCACTGGTTTTTCAGCTATCAGGTGGATGCCCTTATCCTGTATTGATTCAGATCCAAGTGCTTCAACCTGGTCCCAAGGGATTTTAACTTGCCTTGAGCTGTTACCGTTAACTATATAAGTTCCATTAAAAGGTGTTTCTTGCGGACCAATTGTTATGGTAAAGTTTGTTGTTTCCCTTGACGTAACGGTTATTTCAAGATAATGGTTATTGTGATAATTTCTGCTCTCCATAAAACCAAACCAGAAATCAGTTCCTTCAGTCGATTTATGGCATTCATTTATGTTACCTTGTGAAAAGGAATTTAAAGGTAATAGAAAAAGGATCAGCCATATGGAATAGAGAAACCTCATATTTGATTTTGAGCGAATAAATATAGGCAGATGTTTGGATTTAAATAAATCATTGGCATAAAAAAAGCTGCCTGTATTGGCAGCTTTAAGTATATTTTTCAAAATTTTATATCGGCTTAATTTCAATAATTACATGATTTTTAGGAATAACTTCATCCTGTTTCACATGTATTTTTTCAATTCTGCCATTAAAAGGCATTGTAATATTATTACGCATTTTCATAGCATCCAGAATAAGGATAGTTTGACCTGCTTCAACCCTTTGGCCTTTTTTTACAAAAATATCGATTATTGTGCCTGGCATAAAAGCACATATTAAATTCTTATTGACAGGTACATATGCTTTCCTGTTTTCGAATTTTTTTGTAAAAGTGGTTTTATAAGCAACTCCTTCAATTACCAATGTTTTTAAATCATCTAGTTCTTCCATTTGAAACGGTTTTTTTGATTAAAATGGTGGTATTCCATGTTTTTTCTTGGGTCCCGCTATATCTTTATTTTCCGATACTTTCAGTGCATGAAGAATCATTGAACGTGTATGCTTAGGTTCAATAATTTCATCGATATAACCTTGTGATGCAGCAACAAAAGGATTAGCAAATTTTTGTTTGTATTCGTCAATTTT
>JABMQB010000600.1 GCA_013203525.1 Mariniphaga sp. | reverse complement strand
ATTGTAAAAGAGAATGTCTTGCAAACGCAAAATGAAAGAAATTGAACAATAAACACAGAGCATAACAATGTATAAAAATATTAGCCGAGACAGCAGTAAATTCAAGGGTTGTAGCCCGCTTCAACATCATTGTAAATTGAAAGTAAAGTGCTCTGCAATCGGCTACTATTCTTATACTAAACGTTGCAAATAATGCAAAAAAAATCAGCGTAATTATTAAAAAAGATAAAAAAGAAAAGCCTATCATTAGACAAACTTTTCTTCTTTGATGTAGTTTAATCGTGAGATTCGACGTGCCATGCTTGTACCACCGTATGCAGATTGGCTTTAATATCGGTAGTCCAATTTTTAACTTTCTTAGATAAACCTGATTTCATTATTTTCTCAGCATGCTCACTTTTCATGAAATTTGTGAATTTTTCACGACTCGTCCATAATGAAATGCCTGTTATCGGACCATTTTTCTGCTCAGGTTTTAAAGACATGCTCATTAATGCACCATCCTGTTCTTTTATCATTGAAGATGTTTCGATTAAGATATTCAGGACATCATCAAAATGTTCATCTTTTGGATAATAGTTTTCTGTTACTAAATAATAATTATTCATTTTATTCAATTTAATAGTTAAAAAATTAATATTACTATGTTTTCGATACAAATATATTAATATTAGTTCATTAACATAGTATTATTTGTAAATAATACTGTTTTTGAACTAATTTTTTTAATTTTGCTTTATGAGTAAATCATTGCATATTATAAAGGAAATTATTGACCTTCTGGATAAATATTTAGAAGAAAAAGAAAATGCTCCAGCAAACTTAAAAGAGTTTGTTTTATGGGTTAATGAATTTATGTTTGAACAAAGTCATTACAATGAAAATGGAGCAAATGATGACAATCTAAATATGGAATTAACGTATTTATTGATTATCCAAAATAAATATTTTAAAGCCTATACTAAAAAAGTTTTAATAAATTCAAAAATTACAACATCTGAGGAGTATAGTTTTCTTTACCATTTAAGTTTGGTTGATAGTTACAGGAAAATGGAGATAATAAATATGCATATGTTGGAAGGCCCTTCAGGTATTGAGATAATCAAACGTTTACTAAAAAAGAGGCTTATTGATGAATTTGATGATGATAAAGATAAAAGAGCAAAAAGAGTAAGAATTACTGAAGAAGGTCGAAAAGAAATAAGAAAAATAATTCCAAAGATGCAAAAGGTTTACTCTGACATGGCTGCAAATATGGGGCTTAATGAGAAGTTACATATAATTTCATTCCTAAGAAGATTTAATGATTTTCATGAAAAAAATGAATTCAAACAAATAATATCAAGAATATAAAATTGCACTATTTACAACATTTTGTATACAATTAGGTTATTTATGTAAATAAAGTTACACCGAAATAGATCTACATAATTATGAAACATTATTTATACTTCTATATTTTTTTTATAATTATATCAACTGGTTGTTCACAGGATTCATCATTAAAAATAAGCCTTGAAGTCGATGATGAAGATGGTATACTTCATGAGAAAAATACCATTCAGGCTTTTCTAACTATTGAAAATACTACAGAACGTAAAATTGATTTTGTCACTAAATGGATCATTCTTACAGATGATTGGAAACAATTAAAAACCTTAACACTTTCCCATACGGTTAATCCGGGTCAAAATCTCCGAACATACTGCCCCCTTTTTCGATTTCCCAGTCATGGATTCTATCGAATACGAGCGGAGGTAACCTCTTCCACTTCTCACGATTCAGTCTATGAGCAAGTAATTGGTATTGATCCTGAGAAAATCAATGAACCACAGGACAAAAAAGAAGACTTTTATTCATTTTGGGACAAGGCACTGGATGAGCTTTCAAAAGTAGATCCCGAATACAAAATCTCTCCAATTAAACGAGAAGACGAAACCAATACAAAACTGTTCAGAGTGGAGATGATAAGTTATCAGGGAACAACTGTGAGCGGCTGGCTGGAAGTTCCTAAGAAAAAGGGTGTCTATCCAGCTCTTCTAAGGATTCCCGGTTATCAGGAAAACATGGAGCCAATTGATGTGGTGAATGACATGATCGTTTTCTCTTTTAATACTCGTGATCATGGAGAAAGTGATGATTCAGAAGGCGGCAGGAATTGGGATATGTGGGTGCGAGGTTTAGACTCCAAAGATGACTATTACTACAAGGGCCTGTTCCTGGATTGCATAAGAGCGCTCGATTTTTTGACTACACAAGAAAACGTGGACACAGCTCGAATAGCTATTTGGGGAGGTAGCCAAGGGGGTGGACTTAGCTTCTCAACGGCAGCATTAGACAGCAGAGTTGCGCTTTGCATCACTGACATTCCATATATGTGTGATTATCCGAATTATTTTGAAATAACCTATTGGAAGGAAGTCAGTGCATGGTTTGATGCCCATCCAAATACAACTTGGGAAACACTCTTGAACACTTTGTCGTATTACGACACTAAAAATTTTGCTGATAAAATCAATTGTCCTGTCTGGATGGGCATTGGTCTTCAGGATGATGTCTGCCCACCTTCAACAAGCTTTGTGACGTTCAATAAAGTGCAATCCGATAAGAATTATATAGTCTATAAAAATGAACGCCACAGGCAACCGGAGGAACATTATGAACTTCGGTTCAAACAGCTAAGACAATTCTTTGGAATGAATGATGAGATCATAAAAGATTGAACAAAAAAGGCATACAACTCACGATCAAAAAACACGGCGCAGAAAGTGGAAAATTTTAGAGACATAACATTTTATAAATGGTAGTTCGGTTTGATAGGAAGGTACTTTACATTGCGCTACATTTCATACCAACAACCGTTGAAAACCTTTAAAAAAGAAGCTTCTACTTAGCTTAACAGAAGAAGCTAATAAAGCCGGTGAACCATAGCGGAATTTTGCCAATTACCGCTTTGCATAATGCTTATAAATTATCAGCGAGTGTAATGTTTGCCCTTGAAAGAAGAACTAAGGTAATTTCTTATTAAATTTACCCTCGTTCTAAATATCGCTTATATTCTTAATTGCTTATTATCATTTTAATCAATATTCAATGAAATCCAAAATAAGATATTTGTTCCTTGTAATTCTGGCAATTGCTCTTTTTACATCGTGTGAAGAGGAAATTGACTTTGAAAATATGGATGTTAAAGAACGAGTGTATAGTGTAATGAAACATTGGTATTACTGGGATAAGGAAATTCCTGATGATATTGATTTAAGCCAGTATTCATCCGGCAAAGATTTAATGGATGATTTAAAATACTCAGAAATTGACAGGTGGAGTTATGTGGGCGATGCCTCGGATTATGACCAGTATTATAACCAGGGGCTATATAGTGGTTTTGGATATGGAATCAAATTCGATCAAAACAGTGATTTGCGGATTAGTTTTGTATATACAGAATCGCCAATGTACAAAACCGGAGCCCGCAGAGGATGGAAATTTATTACTGAACCCATCATTGAAAGCGGGGAACGAAAATTTCAAATGCTTAACCTTAATAACGATACAGTTAAATTTTCAGCCATTCCGGCAACCGTAGTTATCAATACGGTTTTACACAAAGAAGTAATTTCTGAAGGTGGCAAGGAAATTGGTTATCTGGTATTTAAAAATTTCCTTGAAACATCGGAAGTTGAATTGGAAGAAGCTTTTACCTTATTCGAAAACAATAATATTTCGGAATTAATTGTCGACCTGCGTTATAATGGAGGAGGCAGAGTGAGGCTGGCAGGATTTCTGGGAGGAAAAATTTTGCCTCAAAATATTAGCGAGATCCCATTTGTATCGTATACCTATAATAAAAAACAGGCCAGAAATAATTCAACCTGGAGTATAAATAAAACTGGAAACTTAAATTTAAAAAGAGTAATTATTATAACATCCAAATCTACCGCATCGGCAAGCGAGCTATTAATTAATGGTTTAAAACCTTATATGGATGTAGTTCTGATTGGCGAGGATGCAACCTACGGAAAGCCTGTTGGTTCATTTGGTATTGTACAGAATGGATATGTTATTTCAGCCATCTCGTTTAAAGTAAGTAATGCCAATAGTATTGGAAATTATTTTGATGGGTTTAATCCTGATGTTTACAGGAATGATGGGCTGGATAAACCATTTGGCGACAGGGAATAAAGTATGCTGGCAGAAGCATTACATTATATTTCAACCGGAAATTTTTCACAAAAAAGTTTTAAAAAATCAACGATTATCAGTAATAAAAACAAACAGTTATCAGACCAACAAAAAGGATTCAGAGCAGAACTTGACTCATATTAATTAATAATTTAATTAAAATTTATATATAGATTTTAACATTTCTGCAAATTAACGCAAACATAAGGCTAAAAAACTACATATCTTTCTACCCAAATAGTTATAACTTTATGTAATTTTAATACTTAAACCTAAATCAGATAAAATGAAAACCGGAAAAATCTACCTAATTCTACTCATTTTGGGATTATTTTTTAGTACTAATCTGACTGCCCAACCCTCGGGTGGACCTTATGGACCCATTCAGCAAAACTACGATTTACCCGATGTTTCAGGAACGATTTATTACGTATCGCCTGATGGGAAAACAGATGCATCCGGCAAAACACTGGAAAGTGCAACAACCATTGAAGCAGCTATTGAGCGCGTTGTAACCGGCGATGCTATTATTTTGAGAGGAGGAACCTACCGAACCGGAGAATTGATATTAAACCAGGGAATTACAATTCAACCTTATGCCAATGAACAACCCATTTTAAAAGGAACCCTGATTGCTACCGAATGGCAAAACCTTAGGAATGGTTTATGGCGAACTTCGTGGGAACACTTCTTTTACATGCCTCCCCAAAGTTGGTGGCGTAAGGAACGGGAGGGACGTCGTACTCCGCTCCATAAATTTAATAACGATATGGTTTTTGTCGATGGTAAATTCCTGCAATCAGCAGGCTGGCTGGGTGAAGTAAATGAGGACACTTATTATGTTGATTACGACGATAAAACAATATACATTGGAACAGATCCAACTGATAAACTGATTGAAATTACAGCTTTTTATACAGCAATTGACAGGACTAACCGTGATGCGCATGGAAAAAAATCGGATAGGATTGGGCCGATCATCAAAGGAATAACCTTTACACAATATGCTTTCCGGGCGATTGGAGTCAGAGGTTCATATCCTCAGGGTATTGCAGATGAATCTGAGTTCGGGAAAGATGTAGTCGGGACAACTATTGAGCATTGCGAAATATCGTTTTGTGGAAGAGTTGGTGCTTTTTTACATGGCGATAAATTAACCATGCGCAACTGCAAAGTGAGTGATACAAGTACCGAAGGTGTTTATATTAATTGTGCAAATGATGTACTATTGGAAAAAAATATATTTACAAAAAACAATATTGAACAGATAACCGGTTATTATCCTGCGGGTGTAAAAATATTTAATCAGACACATCGTGTGGTATGCAACGACAACCTGGTTATTGACCTTCCATACTCTCATGGAATCTGGTATGATGTTGGAAACGTAGATGGTGTATTTACAAATAACTGGGTTGAAGGAGTTGGTTTGCAGGATCATAATTTTAATCCGAACAGTATTTGGCCGGCTCAAAGTGGATTCTTTTTTGAAATTTCGAAGGGAGCGGTTTGTGCAGGAAATGTGTTTGTTAACTGCGACTATGGAGTATTAGCCTTGAACAGTTGCGATGTGAAAGTATATAACAATACCTTTATTAACAGCCCGGCTTGTTTTGCCCGCGACCAGCGTAGTGCACAGGGCGACCATTTTGGATGGCACCCAAGTACCGGGCCCGATGTTGAAGAACGTACAGGCCACGAATTTGTTAATAATTTACTGTATGGAAATAATTATGAATTCCCTCTTTTAAATATCTGGCAACCCGGCTTTATGTGCGAAAGATTAAAAGAACCAGCACTTGAAAGGCTCAATAATAATGTGTATGTGACAAAAGGTATTTCGCAAGCAAATATTATTCTCAGCCAGGATATTAATGGTAATTGCCAAACTTCTTTTAACACACCTGATGAATTGAATAAATTAATTTCTGATTATTCAGGAAAAAGTAAAAGTTTCGAAAATTACAATGGAGTTTTATTTAAAGGAAGTCATTTGGGGAATTATCAATTAATGCAAAATTTTTCGGGTAATAATTCAGCTACAGAATTATCAAATGATGTTAAGAAATTAATTGGATTGCCTAAATCAAAACCATATATAGGGGCATATCCATCTTTATAAAGTAAATAAAAATCAGTTAATTTTTGGTATGAACCAAAATAATAAGGCCCGGATTAATCCGGGCCTTATCTTCCCAATTCGCAATAAAACAACCAATCGTTTGTTCGTACCCTAATTTGGCAAGACCATTTTAGTTCTTGTATTATCCTCGTATTCAAGCAACATTACCTGATAGCCTAAACTTTTAATTCTGTTATATATCGAAGTACCTTCGTTTTTATCAGTAAACGGGCCAATCTGATATTTTATCAGAAAATCTTCTTCTAAATTAATTATACCATAATGTGAGAACTTCTCAACAACTTCTGTCATTGCCAAATTAATATTAATCGGTTTTACTGAAGCATAGAATTGTACCCTGTAATTTTTTCCACTAACATTAATAAGCGGCAATTCATATTTTGGCCTCTTGTAAACCGGAGTAATCCTGTTTGTTAACGGTTGAGTAGAATATTTTCCATACATACTCTGGTTACTATGAACACTGGCAAATTTTGGAATATTTGATCCTAACTCTAATATGGTGAATGTGGTCCGGCGATTTAACCTGTGTTCAACCTCATTTCTGGGAGAATCAATATAAGGCCTTGATTCACCATAACCTTTTGCAACAATATCATTAGATGAAATCCCTTTACTTAGGATATATTCAACAGCCGATTGCGATCTTGTATTAGCCAACCACTCATTGTATTCGGTACTTCCTCTTGAATCGGTATGAGAACCTAATTGAAGTTTTAAACCTTCGTTTTCTTTGAGAATATTAACCAGTTTATCAAGTTCCTCAGCCGATTGCGGTAAAATATCCCATTTATCGAAATCATAATAAATATTTTCAAGAACAAATGTTTTCCCGGTAATACCTTTGTACATCCATAATGTAGCTTTTATAATACCTGGTTCGCCATTGGCACCAATTGTAATCGAATTATCGAGATACTCATGATGTGTTCCCCTGATATAGTATTCTTTTTCCGGATCTAATGATCTTTTTACAATACCTTCAATTGGGGTTACCAATGTCTCTTCACCATTAAAATTCAGGTCGACATTGCTAATATATTCCTGAGTTTCAGCATCACGAACTGATAATTCAAGCCAAATTTCAGGCATTAATTCAATTAGCAAATAATCATCGGTGACCTTAACATATTCGGTTTTAAATCCATCTTTCGAAACAATCAATTCTTCCAATTTGCTTTCAGGAACATCGACTTCAAATAATCCTTCTGAGTCGGTGTAAACGGTTTCAGGGTTTACTACCGGAGGATCAAATTGTATTGCACTTTGATTAATAGGTTCCTTCGTAATTTTATTAATAACCTTACCACTTAAACCAGCCAATGCCATATCAAAGCCAATCCGGTAAATATCGTCACTACCGGTACCTTCACGATTTGATGTAAAATATCCAAATACATGGCTGACATCAATTACCATCCCAAAATCGTCATTTTTTGAATTAATAGGAGATGGAAATTTAATGATTGTTGGATTTTCTGTTTGATCCAGTAAAGTGAAATACAGATCTAAATCTTCGTTATCTTCCAAACCGTTTGATGCAAAAATCAACATCCCGTTTTGAGTAACAAAGGGTGTAAACTCTTTTCCGGGAGAATTAATCCCTGAACCCATATTTTTTGGATGTGACCATCCATCGTTTAACCTGACTGACATATATAAATCGGTTTCACCCATACCTCCCGGCATATCGCTTACAAAAATCAGCGTATCACCCGATGGTGTATAGGCAGGATGGCCAATTGAATAATCCTTATTATTATGGTTAAACTCATCCTGAAATTGCCATTGCCCGTTTTCTTCGGATGCAACAATCATTTCAAGGTTTAATAGTTTTTTCTGAACAGGTTTAAAAGGAGTAATCGACGGATCATCGGCGTTATTCCTGGTAACCATTAATTCGCCACTATTCATATCAAATGAATTGGGGCCAACATGATATTCGGAAGCAAGCTCACTAATAACATTACGCATTGAAGTAACATTACCTACATTATTTATATCAACAGAAAAAAGCTGATAATAAAAATCGGCTTTGGTTCCGGGCGTATCGGTTTTTGCATCATCGTTAAATGCAGTAAAAAACAATTGGCCATTTACAATACACGGGCCAAAATCACTTAATTCCCTGTTTGTAGGAATCTCAGCAATCTTTATATTTTTTAGGTACTTGTCATTATACTGAATTAGTTTCTCTTGTGAAGAAACCTGTAAAATAAAAAGTATAAATGGTAGTAGTATTAATTTTTTCATAACCAATCTTATTAAAAATATCTTGGAGATGCAACTTTAGTTTTTAAGAAATTCAATTCGTAAGATACCATAATCTCATGAACTCCATCGTGATAGTTCCTAAGATTTGTAGTTGTAAAATCGATGGCATACCCAATTCTAAGCTTTTTATCAAAAACCCATTGTGCAATAAAACCAAATGCATCACCTGTACGGTACATAGCACCAAGCCATATTTTTTCTTTCAATAAGAAATTAGCACTTAAATCTAACTGAAGAGGAGATCCAAAAGCAGCTTTTGCTAAAAAAGTTGGTTTAAATTTAATGCTTTCATTAATGTAGAATACATATGCCCCAGTTAAGAAAAAATGCCTCATTTCGGCATACGATGAAAAATTTTCATTATCCTTAAATTCATTTTGAATTAATTTTGGTACAGATAATCCCACATAGAATTTTTTAGAATGCAAAAAAGCACCAACACCAACATTAGGCATAAATTTTTGGTCAATATTGCCCTGAAACATTTGATCTGGCGTATTTCTTGAATCCAATTGGTATTGTGTCAGGTCGTGACTATAATTTGAAAAACCACCCTTCATACCCAATCGTAATGAAACATCATTATTCAATTTTATTTTGTATGAATAATCAGCAGAAAGGCCAAATCTTTTTTCCATACCAACCTTGTCATTAACTACGGTTAATCCAAGCCCTACATTTTCCCTTTGCAAAGGAGTTTGAAAGGTAAGAGTCTGTGT
>JABMQB010000599.1 GCA_013203525.1 Mariniphaga sp. | reverse complement strand
TTATTTTTGATGATGAATTAACACCCACTCAACTTCGGAATATTGAAAAGGAACTGGATTGTAAAGTTCTGGATCGGACCAACCTTATACTTGATATTTTTGCAAAACGGGCAAAAACTGCACACGCGAGAACACAGGTTGAACTGGCACAGTACCAATACTTATTACCACGGCTTACACGCATGTGGACCCACCTTGAGCGTCAACGAGGAGGAATAGGATTACGCGGACCGGGAGAAACTCAGATCGAAACAGACCGAAGAATAATCTTAGATAAGATTTCCAGGTTGAAAATTCAGCTAAAAAAAATAGACAAACAAAAATCAACTCAACGAAAAAATCGAGGAAAAATGGTTAGGGTTGCACTTGTTGGTTACACCAATGTTGGAAAATCAACCATTATGAATATGCTTAGCAAATCGGATGTATTTGCTGAAAATAAATTGTTCGCAACTCTTGATACTACAGTCAGGAAAGTAGTTATTGGTAATCTCCCACTACTTTTAGCCGATACTGTTGGATTTATTCGGAAACTACCACATGGATTGGTTGAATCGTTTAAGTCTACTCTGGATGAAGTCAGAGAATCCGATATTCTTCTACATGTGGTCGACATTTCTCATCCGGGTTTTGAAGAACAAATCGATGTTGTAACTAATACTTTGCAAGAAATTGAAGCATCCGATAAACCGATAATTTATGTTTTTAATAAAATTGATGCTTTTACTTTTATCGAAAAAGATGAAGATGACCTGACTCCCAAAACAAAAAAAAATATCAGCCTTGAAGAATGGCAAAATTCATGGATGGCAAAAAAGAGTACACCTTCATTATTTATTTCAGCCATAAAAAAAGAGAATATAGATTCTTTTAAAAAACTACTCTATGGTGAGGTAAAAAAAATCCATGTTCAGCGGTTCCCTTATAATGACTTCTTGTATGATGAAAGTTGGTTACAAGGATAAATATTTATTTCTTTTTAGAAATCACATAAAGAGTAACACCCGATATTATAATCAGTCCAAATCCAATGGGAACTCCAAATTCTTTAAAAAAACTGGCAACCTTCTCATTTGAAACCATAGGTAAAATAATGCCACTAATTGCTAGAATAATTGAAGCGACGCCAATCAACCAACGATTTTGTAAAGTTTGAGTTTCTGACCGTAGAATTTCCTGCACTGTTTGAGGAGTATTCTTTTGATTTTGACTAATTATATCAATATTCTTATTAATAGTAGAAATATCATGATGAATTTTAGAATACTCATCTGTAACAGTAATAAACTGATTATCTATCTCTTGAAGTTTCTTGCCAAGAATATTCCATGGATAACCTGACTTAATTAAATTATCTAATAATTCTTGAGGTCCTCCTTTAACAAAGGCATCTTCCCATTCAGAATCTTTCATACCTACCGGTGCTCCTGCTCTATTTGATCTTAAATACCCAACTTTATCTTGATAATCACCGCAATAAAGATTCTCTGGAATCTCATTTTTCCCCAGCTTAAATATTGTTAATCTAAATATTTTTTCACTTTGAACAAATTTCCTTTCCTCACTTGAAGTATTAGTAAGTGTCCAGTTAAGGGTACCCTTATAACCAGCATCAATTTGAGTCGTTGATGTTACGATTCCTTCACGCGACAAATCAGTGGTTGGACTTAACAATCCATGTAAATCATTTTCTGGAAAAATTGAATGAACAATTTCTCTAGAAAAATCAAGAACTTCAAGGGCAGTTAGACCTACCGCATGCCCAGGTTGAATTCGAATTCCTTTTTTATTTTTTCCTAATTCAAATTCTTTACCTGTATTAAGAAATTCACCAGTAGGTCCTAATCTTAAAATATATGAATTGGGGCGAATACAATTTTCATCACCATTTTTTATTACCGTACCTATAAGCTTTTTTAATTCTGTATCATTTAATATTTGTGCCATTTTAAATTTAGTTTGGGTATTTAAAAGTTAAATATCGATAATTTTTCAGTAAGAACCAAACTATAAATAAGCCTGGTTTCCCAGGCTTGCACAAATATCGAAAAAATCATTATTTTAATTAAACGTCTCCTTCTTTGATGAGGTATTCAGCAATCTGTACTGCGTTTAATGCAGCACCTTTTTTTATCTGGTCGCCCACACACCAGAAAACAATTCCACATGGATTTGCTATATCTTTTCTGAGCCTTCCAACATAAACTTCATCTTTTTCAGCAACAAAAAGCGGCATAGGATATATCTTTTCAGCAGGATTATCTAGAAGAATTAATCCCTCAGTATTTTTAAAAGCATTTTTTACTTCATCAATATCAATTGGTTGTTCCGTCTCAACCCAAATTGCTTCTGAGTGTGAACGGGAAACAGGCACACGTACACAAGTTGCACTTACTAAAATATCATCGTGCATAATCTTCTGAGTTTCCCATACCATTTTCATTTCCTCTTTAGTATAATCGTTTTCAAGGAAAACATCGATATGCGGAATCACATTCATCGCCAACTGGTAAGGAAATTTATCGATTGTAGTTTTATCGCCTTTTGCAAGCTCTGTAATTTGAGTTTCCAATTCAGCTAAAGCTGAAGCACCGGCTCCACTGGCAGCCTGGTAAGTTGCAACATGAACTCTTTTTATAGGTGATAAATCATGTATAGGTTTTAAAGCAACAACCATTTGTATAGTTGAACAATTAGGATTTGCAATGATATTCCAGGGGCGGTTTTTGGCATCAGCAGCATTTACTTCAGGCACAACAAGCGGCACATCATTCTCAAAACGAAATGCACTGGAATTATCAATCATTATAGCGCCATGTTTAGTAATAGTAGGTGCATACTCTTTTGAAATACCCGCTCCGGCTGATGTCAGGGCAATATCAACATCCTTAAAATCATTGTTATGTTGTAATTCTTTAACAAGCAATTTTTTACCTTTGAACTCGTACTCATTTCCTGCACTTCTGGCAGAACCAAATAACACTAACTCATCAAGCGGAAAGTTCCTCTCTTCAAGCACCCGGAGAAATTCTTGACCGACTGCCCCACTTACACCAACAATAGCTACCTTCATTCTAATTATTATTTGTAAATTGTCGTTTATTATATAAAGCATCAAAGTTAGTGTTTTGTTG
>JABMQB010000598.1 GCA_013203525.1 Mariniphaga sp. | reverse complement strand
TCTTCGGAAATAGTTAAAGTAAATCAGATATACTTTCTTGCTACTGAAATCGCCTGGTGCCCATATCCGCCACCAAAAATATAATAATGGTTAAGGATGTGGTAAAGCTGATATAATTTGTTCCTATCAGCCCAATCATTTGGTAAAGGGTAAACTTCGTTATATCCACTCCAGAACTGTTGCGAAAAACCACCAAACATTGTCATTATTCCCATTTCCATTTCACGGTCGGCATAGTACGATGCGGGATCAATTAGGGCTGGTCCTTGTGAAGTAAGCATATAATTACCCGACCACAAATCGCCATGAATTAAGGCAGGCGTGCTTTCTTCGGGTATTAATTCCGGGAGTTTTTCATACAGTTTCTCATACAGTTTTATTGAAGATGAATCTAGACTTCTCTCCTGCTTAATTAAGTTTACCAGATGCAATAATCGTTGTTGCCCATAAAAATCGATCCAATTGATATTCCATAAATTATCCTGGATAGTATCGCCACAATAATTATCATTACTAAAACCAAATTTTTCAGATGTAATTAAATGTATGGTTGCAAGTCCACGTCCCATATTTGCATCATTATCAAATCCCGATGATGGTTCAAGGTATTCAAGAAGTAAAAATCCGGGTGTTGAATCCAGTTTTTTATAAAGTATTACTTCAGGTATTTTCAGATAAGGATTTTGCTCTTTCCTTAATTCCTTTAGGCTTTCTGCTTCACGCAGAAAAACATCGGAAGCACAATGATTATTCCATTTCAGAAAAAATACACCTGCAGAAGTTACAAGTTTTGAGGCATGATTAATACATCCTCCCCCTAATGATGAATTTGATTGAATTTCAATTTCGAGGTTCAACTTTTCTGCAAGCCGTTTTTGTACTATTTCGAGGATTGAATTCATATTATGAATTTTAAAATATTTCAAAATTAAACAAAAAAACCCGGAAGTAAACTTCCGGGCTCTATTGTATTATTTCACCTTTCTATTGAATTATTTCACCTTATCAACAATTGCTTTAAAAGCATCCGGATGGTTCATCGACAGGTCGGCTAAAACCTTCCTGTTAATTTCAATATCGTTCTTTTTTAACAATCCCATAAACTGGGAATATGACATCCCGTATAAACGGACACCAGCATTAATACGCTGAATCCACAAGCCACGGAAAGTCCTTTTTTTGGCTTTTCTATCGCGGTAGGCATATTGCAATCCTTTTTCGTAGGTATTTTTTGCAACTGTCCACACATTTTTACGTGCTCCAAAATTACCCTTTGTCCTTTTCAGGATTTTTTTCCTCCGGGCACGTGATGCTACATGATTGACACTTCTTGGCATACTTTTTCGTTTTTTGGTAATAAGCGTTCCGTCTTGCGGAAACTTTAATGCTCCATCACCTGGTTACTTACTCTTTTACCTTTTAATCAGAAAAATGCTATTTCATATTCAACATTAACTTAACGTTGCTTTCATTGGTTTTGTCGATAATCGTCCATTTACCAAGATTACGTTTAAGTTTCTTACTTTTTTTTGTCAGAATATGACTTTTATACGCATGCTTCCTTTTGATTTTCCCTGTTCCGGTCAGCCTAAATCTCTTTTTGGCTCCGGAATTCGTCTTCATCTTTGGCATTTCCTGCTAATTTTAATTTCTCAAAGAACTATATTTATTTTTTTGGTGAAATAATCATAATCATTCGTTTCCCTTCTAACTTTGGCAGCTGTTCAACTTTTCCTAATTCTTCTAATTCTGTTGCAAACCGTAACAATAAAATTTCGCCTTGCTCTTTAAATAAAATTGAACGTCCTTTAAAGAAAACATAAGCTTTAACTTTTGCCCCTTCGCCTAAGAACTTTTCAGCATGCCTGAGTTTAAAAAGGAAATCGTGCTCGTCGGTATGTGGCCCAAAACGAATTTCTTTTACTACAACCTTTACCGCCTTCGCTTTCATTTCTTTTTGTTTCTTTTTTTGCTGATAAAGAAACTTTGAATAATCAATAACTTTACAAACCGGAGGGTCTGCATTTGGAGAAATTTCCACAAGGTCTAAATCTAAGGAATCAGCAATTTTTAATGCTTCCCTTAATTGGTAAACACCAGGATTCTCAATATTATCGCCCACCAATCTAATTTGCGGAGCAAAAATCTTGTGATTAATTCTGTGCAGAGGAGCCATATCTACCC
>JABMQB010000597.1 GCA_013203525.1 Mariniphaga sp. | reverse complement strand
TGTCAGTTTGTCGATAACTTTTGCGTTGGCATCAATTATCTCTGTAACTGCTGAATAAAGCGTAGGTGCTTCAGGTGACCAGAGTTCAGGATCTTTTATAATGATGTTTTGATTTATATTAATTGAATTGATTGATTCAATACTTTGAGCTTCATCTTTACCAACAGCATTTCCATTTTTATCATACAATGTGGTTAACAAACTTATTTCAGTATCCGATTCATTAATAACATTAGTTTCAATCTTTACAGTTGCTGAAGATTCTGAAACAACCGGAGTTGTTACTTTAGTTCCCCATTTTTTCAGATAAACAGGATTTGTAACTGTTATCCAAACGTGCCTGTAAATGCCAGAACCTGAATACCAACGGCTATTCCTGCCTTTGTTTTTAACTTCAACGGCAAAAACATTCTTTTCTCCAAAATTAATTTTCTCCGATATATCAAACCCAAATTCGGTATAACCATAGGGATGGTTTCCCAGATGTTCTCCATTTAACCAAACATCAGAATTCATGTAAACTCCTTCAAAATAGATGAATAACTTTTTCCCTTCAAGTTTTGCAGGTACTTCAAATTCCTTACGGTACCAGGCCGTCCCTCCAACCAGATACCCGGCATCTATTCCTCCAATTGCTGTTGAATCAAATGGCGAATTTGTACCAGGCAAGTCTTCAACACTCCAATCATGAGGAAGATCAACTAATCTCCATAATGAATCATTAAGGCTAACAGCTTCACCGTTTTCCACATCGCCACGATGGAATTTCCAATCAAAATCGAAAAGGATTTTTGAACGGGGAGATTTTGTTGCATTTGAAAATAAAACATCCGATTTTTTTGAAGAACAACCAGAAAAAATCAAAAGCAGCGTAATACCAAAAAAGAATAAAATACGATTCTTCATTTTAAATTAGTTAGGTTTTGTGTGAATGTATAAAATGTAAGGCAATAAACAAAAAAGCAATGGCTGAAGCCACCAGCTACGGATATTCCTTCATCAAAAATTTTTTTAAGGCAATTATCCTTTGCCGTCGTTTTTAACCGACATACTTATTTTAATTAAACGGGGTTTTAGCCCTTTATTCCTGATAACTATCATAATTAAACCAGTCAAAAACTGCCTTGTTACCACTTTCTCCAAATGCATACATACCGAAATAAGCACCAACAAATCCACCAGCACGACGAGTACTTAAAAACGTTCCATCTACATTCTCTGCAACTATATTCCATTCCTTTTCCGGATATCGAAAAAGAAAATCATAATCTTTTCCTTTGGCAATAATTTTTAATTCCAACGGTGAATCACCTTCAAGTTCAGCTTCAGCAATAACTTCATTTACCTTTTTTAGTTTTAACATTGGTTTATCCTCGGCAAAAGTTTTTACTAATGAATAATAATGTTGTTCATTTTGCCAAACTACCAATCCTGCTTCATTAATACCATTCAATGGGAAATACTCCATTTTTGTTGAAACCTCACAAAATGCATGTTGTTGCCTGCGTCCTATAAACGATGGATTCCCTCTACCGGATAGAGGCTCAGTCCGGGATGTTATTTCCAACAAACCATTTTTCAAATTGTACCAGTTTTCTTCAGGAACCCGCATAAAATTCCAATACAATGCAAGGCTTTCTTCTGAAAAATCATCATTTACCGGAAACTGATTCAGTGGTTCATACCCCTCCGGTTTGTATTCAGGAAGATCGGGAGCAGGATAAGAACGCAAAAGTGAATCAGTTTTTTCACCAATTATTGGCCATCCGTTATCCCATTTTACCGGAGCCATAAACGTTTCCCGCCCTGTATTATAATAATTTTCGGCAGTTGGTTCGTAGGGTTGGCAACCTAAAAATATTGCCCACCATTCGCCTGTTGATGTTTCAACCAGGTCGGCATGTCCAGTACTGGTTATAGGAAAAATTCGGGATCCGATTGAACCACCTTGTGCCAGGATCGGATTATTTTCCCAGGGTATATATGGCCCCCAAACATCCTCCGATTTAAAAATAACTTCGGAATGCCCTTCAGCAGTACCTCCTTCGGCAGCCATTAAATAATACAATCCATCAATTTTATAAATATGTGGCCCTTCGATCCAGCTTGGTTCCTTGCTAATATCAACACCGCCATCAACAATGATTTTACGAGGGCCAATCAACTTCATTTCATTGTAATCAAACTCCTGCAACCAAAGTGCCCTGTGTCCGTTGTAAAGCGAAATATTATCTGGTGGAGGACCATTGTTTATGATATAACATTTCCCATCATCGTCAAAAAACATGGATGGGTCAATTCCGTCAATTTCCCTAAGCCATATTTTTTCAGACCATGGACCTGCCGGATCGGTAGCTGTGACTATAAAATTACCACCAGCATCAACCAAAGTATTAAGGACATAGAAAATACCATCATGATATTCGATTGCCGGTGCAAATACTCCACGTGAAATTTGAAGTCCCTGAACCGGTAGTTGCGATGTTTGGTCAAGTACATGCCCGATTTGTTTCCAGTTTACCAGGTCGCGGCTATGAAAAACCGGTATTCCCGGAAACCAGCAAAAAGTTGAATTAACCATATAAAAATCGTCACCTGCCTGGCAAATACTTGGATCGGGGTAAAAACCGGGATTAATCGGATTCTGAATCATTCGCACCTTTTCTGATTCCTGCTGTTTTGAACACCCGATTATCATTATCAGGATAACAAATAATATCAATTGATTTTTCATCTCATTAAAATTGTCAGTTTTCAAATGTATTCGATGGAACTCCCATGATTTTATTTGTGCTTGTTTGTGAAGCATTTCTGCATGGTCGTTTCATACTTTATTTTTCTTCAGTTATTCAACAACATTACTTTGAAGTTCACGGTTATTTCTAAAATTCAATCCTACTTTCATCAGGTAATCACCTGAAAATACACCGCTCATTCCTCTTCCCATACGTCCACCTCTCGATTGAATATTAATTTCTTTTATACTGTATTTTTTATCAGGATCCAAGCCCTGAAGTTTAACTGGGTTTGTCATTTCAGCACGGTAAGGAAAAATATTGTAACAATAAACAATTGCCTTATCTTTTGTATCATTTACATACATTAGAGATGCTCTTTCTTCTTCGTATGGAGAAACCAAACGATACATATCGCCATGCAGGATCACATCTTTTAACCGGGCATAATCTTTTAAAGCCTGTTGGCTAAAAACAAGTTCATCTTCTGTAAACTCTTCAACCCGAATATCATAACCCATTTTTCCCATCATAGCAACATCGGTTTTAAATTTCAACGACTGGTTACCCATCGAGGTAATATGATTGCAAAGTACTACCGCCGGGAAAAAGTAAGAATAAGCCCATTGAATATAAATACGGTCGTACGGGTTTGTATTATCGCTTGGCCAGAATTCTGTAAAATATTTCAAAGCACCATAATCAGTACGGCCTCCCCCTCCAGAGCAAAGCATAATGGGCAGGTCGGGGTATTTTTTTCGAAGGCCTTCCATTACTTTATAAAAACCTTTAACATATTCGATATAAATATGCGATTGTTTATCGCCCAAATAGGGTGAATATTCGTTGGTCATTTCACGGTTACAGTCCCACTTAATAAATGCAATTTCCGGATGTTCCATCAACATTTCATCCACTACATCATAAACAAACTTCTGAACTTCAGGATTCGTCATATCCAGTACCAGCTGGTTTCGCGATAAATTTTCATCACGGTTCTTAAGCTTAATTATCCAATCGGGGTGCTGCTCATACAATTCACTTCGTGGGTTTACCATTTCAGGTTC
>JABMQB010000596.1 GCA_013203525.1 Mariniphaga sp. | reverse complement strand
TGCAGTAATGCTAATTGCCGGAATTTATTTGGTGCTTTTGATTCTCTACATTCAGCAATACTTGAAGCAATATCATTAATAAGCCATATTTTCCAGAAATCGTATTCAAATTCATGGATAGTGGGATATAATTTCTTAGCAAGCCTAATATCTTCATAGGCTACGGTTCTTGAAAGATCCGGGAATTTACTTTGATGTAAAAGTACTACGTGTTTATGGACAGGATTTTTGTCTATGATTTTTGAAACAGATACGATCCTATCCAGTTGTTTTTGATGGATTTCAGATAATGGTGAATTATCAGGGTCAAGGATATGAGCTTTGATTAAATCATGAGGCTGATCAGCGAGAGGTAATTTTTTCATGAGTTTGAATATTTTTGCATTAATGTTTGTGAAGGGCTACTGCCATTAAGAGCTGCTTTTTTTATGGATTCTCTGAGTGCAATTTCTGTTTGCAATCTTCCTCTGTGGTAAGCCTGATATATTTCTTCTTCATAAACATCACCTTCGAGGAAGGTTTCAAATAATGCAAATTCATCAGCATCAAGTCCTATGTTTATGGATATATCTCTGGCTGAGAAGAATAATTCGGACATTTCTTCCACTTCTTTAAGTTGTTCCGTTGTTAAATTCATTGGTTAAGATTTTATGGTCAAAATCAAATACTGTTGGATCTGTATAGATAATTCCCCGTTCCAGTTTGGGATTATCGGTTGCGTTTTGGCTTGTAACGATTGATATTTTCCAATTATCGTTCCATAGCAAAGCGATTTTAGCGTGTATGGAAGTACAACGGTAATTGAACATTGTGGACAATAATTGAAATGGTTTAGGTGACATTGATTTAACCCGGTTATCAATTATTACTTTAAAAGAAAGTAATTGTTTATCCTCAAGTCTGTTTTGGATTGCATTGATACTTTTATTAGAGAATGAATATGATGTCATAAAAGCGTGGACTGGCCCGGTCTGTTTAATGATGTGCATTAACAGCCTGGCCAGGTTAAAATTCCCATAACTATAGTAATGGGTATTTTTGTTTTGCTCAATGGATCCAATAGAATTAATCAATGTCACATCGGGGTCTGCCGAGAAATTATTTATGGAATTTCCGGTAACCACTGAATCCGGATTATTGGTTTTATTTTCCGGGCTCAGTTTAATAATTGACTCTTTTATATTTTTTGTATTAGTCAGCAAGGTTGGCAATTTTGATGTTAATAGCTTCTATTTCAAGTTTTCGTTTATTAATTCTTTTTGTAATTGTCAACCTTTTTGCACCTTCCGGAAGTGGACATTTCATTTTAAGTTTTTTAGGAGTTCGATAATTTAACCGTAGGTGGTCTTTTGAATTATTGTTTTGCAGTTTCTTTTTCAGGATTCTTAATTCATCAAGACCTTCTGGTAGTCCTGCGGATTTTGTTGATCCGGATGGTTGCCACAAAACAGATGGGTCGGGTAACTCCTTTGCGGATTCATATTTATTACGGGCATGGTAAAGGATATCAAGCCGTTTTGTTAAATTTTTTATCTGGTCAAATTTAATTCTTCGTGCTTCGTTGTTGTTTGTATTGTTTTCCCAAGGTATTGCGGTTAGTTCTTTATGTGCAACACCACGTTCTTTATATTTTTTTGAATATTCGAAAATTAGTTTTTTAATAATTTCCGGATATTGTGATATATCTCTGTTAGGTTTTGTTTCTGCGGGATCAAAAATAACATCAACCATAGGTTCGATGGTCACTACGTTATCATGGTTTACAGGCAATGTAACGTGTTTTTGAAATGGCAATTGTGGAACAAAATCAGGTTTAGGAGGTAAATTATTCCAATTTAAACCGACTGATTTACAGAGTTCGTATTTTAGTTTGTCTTTGTACCTGGCTTCCCGGTTAGGGAATGTTTGTTTCAGGATTTTATTTTTGCCGTACATCATGTATAATGAGGTACCGGTTACATAGTCGCGATCTGAGTGCAGCCAGTTAAGCACATTAAGTTGTTGGTCTGTCATTATAATTGTTTTAATATTTGATTCAGTTTATAATTTAGTTTTACCCGTAGGAAATCGTTTTCATTTTCCCGGAACATTTTAATAAGGTTTTTATGCTTAAAGTATTTAGCAAAAATCCCCACCCCATCCTGATAATTTTCACCACTCAAATTCCAGTTATAAATATCAAAGATCAATTCAGAAGGAATATCCTTTTCGTATTTTGATTTATCAGGGAAATTCCGGATCAGCCAATATTTTAATGCTGAATTCAGCCCCTGGTCATTAAAGCTCATTAACAGGGAATCTTTTAAGCGGATATTAATTTGCTTAAGGCTATAATTTCTAAAGATTGTTTTTTTCTGCCCTGATAAAAGTTTACCGGTTCTAAATACCACATTCCCATAGATACTTTTCATTGTATATCCGATATTTTCTTTATAGTTGAACCGTTTAAATATGATCGGAAATACCTTTTTATCAAATACAACAGGTGTATGGCAATCAAAGTGGAATGTGGTATGTTTTTTTTCAAGAAGGATTTCTTTGGTGAGCTGCAGGCGTTTCCTCCAATAATTCAATTTCCAATAGCGATCCGGGAATTCCACCATATTGCCTTTATGGTATGGAGGGATTTTACGTGCTTCAATGGGTTTTAATACAAGGTGGTCATCATTAATAAAAAGGAACTTTTTTGATAACCCTTCTTGTTTACAAGCTTCCAGGACTTTAGTAATTATATTACCATCAGTATTTACATTGGGGTCAAATATGTCTTTTGCAGGTACATGGATTACATTTGTAAGGAATGTTGGTAAGCTGCCAACAATATACACGTTCCGGAAATAAAGAAGGTTCTTTTCAATTGACCTCAGGCTAAAACGAATTTCGTTGTTATCCCATTTGGATCCGTTACCAAGTACATAAACCACATCTATTTTATTGTTTTCCATATATCGATGTATTTGAGGAAATTTGTTTGATAATGCAGGTTCTTTAAAGCCCAAGACCTAAGAAACTGTGAAGCATTTTTATTGTATGAAGCAAGTGCCTGATCTAATATAAAAGAAAGGGGGCTGGTTAATTTATAAGTCCTGCCTGAGAAATTATTCCTTGCTAAAGTGTCGATATTAGTAAAATGTACAGAACCATCAGCCATTTGCCCCTGATAAGGACGGTGGTCGAGAACGAGTACCGGCCTGCCACAGGCAAAGGCTTCATAGGCACCCCTTCCAAGTGCAATAACAAGGTCAGCCTGGTTGATATATTTTTCCACATCCCAAACAGGGTTATGGTGTTTATTTAAACTTTTGAACCCAATTCCCTTACTGGTGAAATAGCGGTTTAGTTTGTCATTGAGTTTTTCCGAGAATGAAAGCGATAATACATTTTCCACTTTGGGATTGACCGGTATTTCAGGTGAAAAACGGTTAATATCAATACTGTTACGGATAATAGAAAGAGGCTGAGAAACCAATGGAATGACGTGACAGGCAATTTCTTCTGAAATAGCTACAAAGGCATTTGCAAAAGTGGAAGGCTTTTCCAGTTTAGGTATTGTCCCATGACAGGTTTGTATGATTGGTGCAATTTGTTTTTTAAAACAATCGAAAACGGTTGTATGATGGTTTGCCAGAACAAAATCATAGGATCCTTTGATTTGATTTTTAACACCAAAATCTTTCTGGATCCTGTCACTAACAATCCCGGGATGAATTGTAAACAGGTCAACTTCTGCTCCGTATTCTTTTGCAGCTTTTACAAGTGTGTAAGTGAATGTTTCGGATCCACCTAATTTTTTAAGCCAATGGTTAGTTATTAGGATTTTCATAAATAATTTATTTTAAAAACTTTTGCAAGTAGCGTATATGAAAGGCATAAAGGTCTGTATATACCATGTCATCTTTAATAACAACTTTTTCTGTTTGCAAATTT
>JABMQB010000595.1 GCA_013203525.1 Mariniphaga sp. | reverse complement strand
GTGTTATTACCTATCTTCCATATTCCGCGATATTGTAATACAACGGTTTGACAAATTCCCAATGCTGAATTTATTTGGCCCTAAAGGTGCCGGCAAAAATGCATGTGCTGAATCCTTATTGTACTTTTTTGGAAGAAAGCAGAAAATTCCAAACCTACACAATACCAGTAACCCTGCCCTTGCAGACCATGTAGCAACTTCTGCTAATGCCATTTGTATTTTGGACGAATATCGAAACGACCTGGAAATGGAAAAACGGGAATTCCTTAAGGGGCTTTGGGATGGGACTGGACGTACCAGGATGAACATGGATAAGGACAAAAAAAAGGAAACAACCAGCGTTGACCAGGCTGTTATAGTTTGTGGCCAACAAATGGCTACCGCAGACATCGCCTT
Organism: Mariniphaga sp.; assembly: GCA_013203525.1. Lineage (GTDB taxonomy): Bacteria > Bacteroidota > Bacteroidia > Bacteroidales > Prolixibacteraceae > JABMQB01. Next base: position 2,050 of record JABMQB010000595.1, on the reverse strand, counting down.
GTTTTCCAGGTTTATCGTTGCCAGTTTTACTCAAACCGAATATAGCGAAACGGAAAAGAAAGATTTCGAAGGCCTGGAAGCAATAAACAAACGTGGCTTAACTCATATAACTCACCTGATCCTGAAAACACGTTCTTTTTTTAAAAGCAATTATTGTAAAAAGGCCGAAGCCTTAAATTTAAAATTCAAGGATCTTCTTAAAGGCCAAACCATAGAAACAAGGATTTTAAATAATTGGTTATCTGTTCTCGGTGCATACTACACCCTCACTGATGAAATTGATATCCCCTGGGACGAAGATGATACCTGCCAGCTAGCAGTTAATTTAATGCTAATTCAAAATTCTGAAACAAAAAAAAACGATGATTTGGGAAATTTCTGGAAGGCTATTCAGTACCTGATTTCCAGTAATATTTTATTTGATGGTGGAGATTATAAATATGCTTATGCTAATTTTACTTCTCGAAAACATCAAATTAACAGCAAATGGATAACTACCAAATTTGAATATATATCACCTAAAAATATATTTTATCTTTCGGTAAGCAGAGTTTTTAGCCTCTATAAAACACAAACACTTAGAGAAGGTGATAAACCTTTACCTGATTCAACAGTAGAATATTATTTAAAAAATTGCCCTGCTTTTTTATTCAGCACTAAAAAAGAATCATTCAAAAAAATTGACCCTAAATCCGGGATACAGGAAGAATCTGATGGAAAGAAAAAGTATACCAGTACGTCCGCTTTGGTTTTTGACCTGGACCTCCTGGATATTACCATCCCTTTAACTGAGGATGATAGTGCCGTGCCAGCTGCAGTAGAAACTACTGAAAACCCAAATGAAAATTCAGGACCAATTGTAACTGATAAACCGGATGATTTACAATTTTAATATGCAAATACTGTAATAGATTTATTACTGCTATATTAATTGCAGGATACCTTTAGTTTTTCTCTTTCCCCGTACCCCTTTATAAATACATCCATCTAACTTCCGGAAAACCTATAACTAAAAATTTAGTTCATTTTTTCTCCCACTTTATACCCCGAATAAAGAATTTCATCAAAATTGGGAGGGGAACGGCGCTTTTCTCTTAAATCTTCACTCTATATTCCGTACTTACCATACTTAGAATACTTACTTTATATATATTACTCATTATTAGTTTTTTACAGCAGCATTTCAAAGCTATTCCAAAACCGGTGCATACTTAGTCGTACTTAGTGTACTTACACATACTTGGTATTTTTTAGGATTTTCAGTTATTATTTTTACTTTATTGCCTGTTTTTTAGACCTTTACTAATCCTAAGTACGCTAAGTAACAAAATCCACCCAAATGTAGGGGCTCTGCAAAATTTTTGTTTTTTTTGCGTTTTTCCATGAATTTGTCACCGAATTGTACTATATTAGCATTGTTTAATACAATTTTGATATTCTAGTTCCAGTTGGGGAATGCTTTCTAAAACCAGAAAGCGTATGAGAAAAAAACCCTCCTTTTATACAGTTACAATCCCGGTTAAACCGTATGTAAATAAATTTCTTGAAATCAATTACGGATTACCTGTTAATTTTACTGAGGATCCCGATTCTAATACGTTTTTTCAAGGGCTTCTTAAAAATCCCTGCCATCTTAGGGATAATATGTACCCGGATGTTATTAGTACTTACACAACCGAAATTGATATTGTAATTTCGGAACATGATTTTTATAACCATGGGTGGGAACTATCGAAAACCGATATCGTTGCTTTTGGGAAGCGATATGAAGGACGGGCAAAAACTTTTATGAGGTCGATGGTCGGTATTTACCATGCTATTGGATTGCCAATAAATATTTCAATTAGAAAATTCCAGGCACGCTTTTTATACGATGAAGATGCCTGGCCATACGAATCAATTAAAAAGGATTACTATAGAAATGGGCATAAAGGAAATATTGACTTTAATAACGAAATTTTCTTCAAAATTGAGAATATAATTATCCGCAACCTGTCTGATTTCGGGACATTTTCTAAACGAACAATCAAAGATTATGATACAACTAAAT
>JABMQB010000594.1 GCA_013203525.1 Mariniphaga sp. | reverse complement strand
GCCTCAGATTTGGATGATGGAAAACTTCCTGCCAAATAAAGAAGCTTTTAACAAACAGAAATGACATGAATGAAAAAATCAATTAGAGATTAAAATCCAAACAACAGGCAGCCGGGAGCAAAAGGTTTCGGCTGTTTTTTTTACTTCCGGTTTCAATGTTCATCTTTTTGACCCACCCCAACCCCTCCCTTCGCGAACGGAGGGGCAACACCAGTGTTGAAATTTGAACTTATGAAAATCCGGGGTGGGTACATTCGCGTTGAATAACAACAAAATTTCGATTGTAATTTTAAATTGAATTTAATATTTGCCATGACACAATTTTTAATTACACTTATCCTTGCTGTAATAATGAACTTCTACTTTATCCATTCGTGCATTAACGTTTTTTCACTTCACAAAAATTTCACAAAACTAATTTATTCCTTAACACTAAGTGGGGAAAAATGGTTATATTAAACTCTTTAAATTAAGTAGTTTATGAGCCAATTTTCAAATGCAAACAAAAAGATACTTTAGTAAAAAAAGGATCATTATATATTATTTGTTGGTTATTGTAATACCTAGCTGTATTCTGGGATTTCTGGCATTAAGAGGTATAAGAAATGATCAGGCACTTATTGAGCGGGAGCAGAGGAAAAAATTGGCAGAATCCGGAACTTCAATTATTTCTGAAACTAACTCGCATATTACAATATTTAATAACAGATTTAAGGGGAAAATTCCTGACTTATCCCCTTCGTTCCCTTCCCATCTAACTTTTATAGAACCTACCTTAAACTCTTTTATTGAAGAGAACAATTTAATTCGCAGCATTTTTTTAATACAACCATCAGGTTCTATACGCATATTTCATCCTTCACTTTTATATCTTCCTGAAATTATTAAAAAAACGGAAAAAGAATGGTCTCCATATAATTATATAGATTTATTTATTGAGGGATGGAATTATGAGTTTAAAGAGAAAGATCTTCAGAAAACTCTGATTTATTATCAAAAAAAGTTAAAGGAATTTGAGAAAAAAGAAATAGAAGGATATATTCTGACACAGATTGCCCGTGTACAAACCAAACAGTCTGATTATAACAAAGCAAAAAAAACATACCAGCTTATTGAATCGGAATATGGAGATATTACTATTGATAAACGAATTCAATTGGGGGCTATGGCCCAGCTGGAAAAAAGCAATATTAGCCTGTTGCTCGGAGATACTGCTTCAGCTCTGAATTACACAATTGAATTTTTAAACAGGATATTAAATGCTGAATGGCAATTGGATAATTCTGCTTACAAAAATTTAATATCTTCCGGCAATATTTTTATCAGTCAGTTTAAAGAATCTAATAATGGAAAGATAAAAATTTTATTGGCCAGTGCAGATACCCTTTTTGAAAAAATATATATCCGGGAAAAAATTACTGAATACCTTTTTGAGTTTATGAATAATTCATCTCTCTTAGTTATGAATTTTCTGAATAATCCGGATAATAATGGACAATTCCCTTTCATGAAATATGTTGTAATAGAAAACAACTCATTTTATGTATCGCTCTTTCGCGGAGTAGAAAATCAATACTGGGGGGTAGTTTTTAACGTAGATAAAATATTTAATGATATACTTCTCCCATCGATAAGAGAACATTCAGAAAATGAAAATTTTCAGTGGCAGTTATTTGGTGAAGGAGGAGAGCTTATTGCGAATTCATCAAATATCAATTTCGAATTGGAACCGGTAACAATAGAATCTCCCGTGGAATTGCCAGCTTGGACGATTAAATTATATGCGGAACCAACTGGACTAATAAATACATTGTTTTTTCCCGGACACAATATCTTTTTGTTTATTTTCATTTTTATCGCATTGGTTCTTGCGCTGGGCCTGTTTTTTACAATTCAGATAGTCAGTAAAGAACTTCAGTTATCAAAAATGAAGTCTGATTTTATATCAACTGTTTCACATGAATTCAAAAGTCCTTTGACATCCATAAGGCATATCACTGATATGTTGGTTTTTAAAAGGGTTCCTACAGAATCAAAAAAGCAGGAATACTACGAGATTATTCAACAACAAAGTGAGCGGCTTAGCCATTTAATCAATAATATTCTTGATTTTTCAAAATTAGAGGAGGGAGAAAAAAAATTCAGATTTGAACCTGTCTTTATAGATCAAATTCTTCAGGAAATTATCACATCCTTCAAAAATTCGATTCCGGATAAAAGTTTTAAAGTAATCTACAAACAAGGAAATCGTTTACCCTAAATCAATG
>JABMQB010000056.1 GCA_013203525.1 Mariniphaga sp. | reverse complement strand
TAATGTTTTTCAATTGATGTATATAAACTCAGCTCAACCTTTTTAGGATCAAAGAATATAAACTTAAGTTCTGAAGGATGTTTCTTATAAAGCAATGATGAAATAATCACATTTAATCCAACTGATTTACCCTGCCCCGTTGCTCCTGCTACCAGGATATGTGGCATTTTAGCCAGGTCGAACATATAAGCCTCATTCGAAATTGTTTTACCAATAACAATTGGAAGGTCGGCAGTGGATTCCTGAAATTTTTTGGAACTGATTATAGAACGCATTGAAACAATCTCGGGATTCTGGTTTGGAACCTCTATACCAATTGTTCCCCGGCCCGGAATAGGTGCTATAATTCGAATACCCAGGGCAGCCAGACTAAGAGCTATATCATCTTCCAGATTTTTAATTTTTGCTATTCGAATACCGGGAGCCGGGATAATTTCATATAAAGTTATTGTTGGTCCAATGGTTGCCCGTATTTTTGTAATTTCTATTTTATAATGCCGAAGTGTTTCTACGATTTTGTTTTTATTGGAAATAAGTTCTTCATTCGAAACTTCAGCATTACCTGTATCATGATCGACAAGAAGATCTAATGATGGAAGTTTATAACCGGAAAGTTCAAGAGTTGGATCATAATCCTCCATTTTATCTTTATCAAATTCCTGTTCCTCCTCCTTAAGTCTTTCTTCGATTGTTAATTCCAAATTATCTTCTTCCGTGATTAAAGCTTTTTCTATTGTTTCTTCACCAGCTATAACCTCCAATGTTTCCTCTTCCTCATCGGGTTCAAAAATTGCTTTAACAACATCGTCATCTTCGATAACCTTTGAAATGGTTTCCTCAGGAATTATTTCTTCCTGTTCAACATTCAGCTCGAATACTTCTTTTTCTACATTCTTTTCCTTCCGCCTGAATATTTTTTTAATCCAGGTTATAGAATTCTTAAAATAGGTTACAATAATTATAAAACCTGTCATTAACAAAAACAAAACTGTTCCTGCCGATCCGATTATTGACTTTAACCAAACGCTCATTACCAGGCCATACCTGCCACCTAAAAAGGTATATTGCCCCGATTCATTTGTTAAAAAAATAAAACCAAATACTATAGATAACCACAATACCAGAATACTTCCAAGCAAAAGTGTTTTTCCAAAACGTACCGCTCTTCTTCCCAGAATATTTATCCCGGCCACTGCAACCATATAAATGAAAATATAAGAAGCAATCCCAAATCCACGGTTAATTACAAATTCAGACAAAAATGCCCCTGTTTTACCTGCTTTGTTTCCAACCCGAATATCGGAGTTAAAAACCAATTCACTCCAACTCAGGTCCAGTTTGCTCTGATCGGCAGAACCATAAAACAAAAAAGAAACAAATGCAACTACCAAATAAGTTGCAATTAAGAGAAAAAGCACTCCAAAGCTATATTTAAACCTATCATCTTTATAAAAGCGGGTTCCTGTTTTTTTCTTTCTTTGAACTTTATTTTTTCCTGACCTGCGTTTGTTAACTGCCATTCGTAATATAGTTATATAAAGTTGCGCAAATTTAGCTAAAATTATCCACCGAACCTTTTAATACCATAAAATCATAGTATAAGTTATGAGTGATAACTGTTAGTTATTTTTTAAGTTTATCAGATTTTGAAAGTGTAATTCACCGTTTACTTCAATATTGATAATCCTAATTTAAATAACTGTTTAATAAAAGAATACGTTTTATTCAAACTATTATTGTTATCACTTTTTTTTACCGTTTAAATTTTTAAGTTTGCCTGGTACTAAAATTAATTATGGCATGAATAAATTGGCAGTTGTTGCTTTAGGTGGCAATGCTTTATTAAGAGGCGATGAAGCTGGAACTATCGAAGAACAGGAAAAAAATGCAACCGAAACACTCGAAAACCTTATCTTTTTAATACGCGATGGTTTCGACCTGGTAATAACCCATGGAAACGGGCCACAGGTTGGTAATATTTTAATGCGTAACGATGCGGGTGAACAGGTTTATAACATTGCCCCTATGCCACTGGATATTTGTGTTGCCGATTCGCAGGGTGGAATTGGGTATATGCTGGAAAGGATGATTAGAAATGTTCTAAACAAACATGGAATTTCAAAAAATGTGATTACCATGGTAACATTGGTTGAGATAAATCCGAACGACAAAGCATTTTCAAATCCTACAAAAAGAATCGGTAAAATATATTCAAAAGAAGAAGCAGATGCATTAAATAAAAAAAAGGGATGGTTATTTAAATCAACATCTAAAATTCCTAATGGATACAGAAGGGTTGTACCATCACCTGAACCCAGGGATATTGTAAATAAGGATACTATAATGAACCTTGCCCGGCAAGGTAATATTGTTATAGCATCAGGTGGTGGTGGCATTCCTATATATTTTGATGAAAACAACGATATTCGTACTCTCGATGCTGTGATTGACAAAGATATGGCTTCAAGTATGCTGGCAGTAAATATTGGTGCCGACGAGTTTTACGTACTAACCGATGTGCCATTTATATTTAAAGATTATGGAAAACCAACTCAGGAAAAACTTGAATTTCTGAATTATAATGACACACATAAGTATTTAGAAAACGGTACTTTTGGAAGCGGTACTATGGAACCAAAAATCAGGGCTTGCCTTAATTTCATTGAAAAAGGTGGTAAAAAAAGTGTAATTACGGAAGCTAAAAAACTGGAAGATAAATCATATGGATCAAAGATTACCATGGAGTACGAAGATTGAGTGATTGAGTAAATAATTATAACAAGGATAAAACTATGGCAACTAATCTTAAAAATAGGAATTTTTTAAAACTTCTGGATTTTACTCC
>JABMQB010000593.1 GCA_013203525.1 Mariniphaga sp. | reverse complement strand
GGTAAGAATAATGAATACGATTGTATTCTTGGGTTGAGCGGGGGAGTGGACAGTGCCTATCTTGCCCTAAAAATCAAAGAACATGGATTGCGGCCATTGGTTGTTCATGTAGATGCAGGCTGGAATAGCGAAATCGCTGTATCAAATATTGAGCGGATCGTTAAATATTGTAACTATGACCTGTATACTTATGTGATTGATTGGGAAGAAATGAGTGATTTACAACGAGCGTATTTCAAATCAGGCATCGCCAACCAGGATGTTCCCCAGGATCATGCTTTTTTTGCAACCATGTATAAGTTTGCATCTAAGCACAAGATTAAATATATCCTCACAGGCGGGAATTATTCTACCGAATGTGTTCGAAATCCATTGGAATGGATGTATTATCAATCGGATTCAATTCAGTTAAAAGATATACATAGTAAGTTTGGTAAAGCTCCCTTAAAAAGTTATCCTGTAACCAATGTTCTTTGGCACAAAGTCTATTTACCCTTTGTTAAAGGGATTAAACTTATTCGACCTTTGGATTTTATACCATATCACAAAGAAAAAGCAATGCAACTTTTAGTGGAGAAATTTGGCTACCAGAAATATCCACAAAAACATTTTGAATCTCGTTTTACCCGCTTTTACGAAAGTTATTGGCTGCCCAAACGTTTTGGATATGATACACGAAAAGTTCAGTATTCCAGTTTAATCCTTACTGGCCAAATGACCCGCGATGAAGCCTTAGAGAAGCTATCAGAGCCTGGATACGATAAAGAAACAATTCAACAGGATTTTGAATTTGTAGCCAATAAACTGGGAATAACAGTTGAGGAGTTGCAAGGCTATATGGATGCTCCAAAAAAAACCAACAAAGATTACAAATCGCAGGAAAGTATATATATGCTTGGAGCAAAAGTTATGCGAATGTTAGGATTAGAAAAAGGGGGGAAACGATGATTACAATAGTTAATTATGGATTAGGAAATATTCGCGCGTTTGCCAATGTTTATAAAAATCTAAACATTGAAACAAAAATCGCTAATTCAGAAAGCGATCTTCAGGATGCCACAAAAATTATTTTACCGGGCGTAGGCGCATTTGATTATGCCATGCAACTTTTGAATGATTCAGGAATGAGGGACAGTTTAGACAATCTGGTTTTAAGCAAAAAAATACTGGTTTTGGGAATATGTGTGGGCATGCAGATTTTAGCCAATTCAAGCGAAGAAGGTATTTCCAGGGGATTGGGTTGGATAGATGGAGAAGTAAAAAAAATGGAAACATCCAATTTGTCTTTTCAAACTCAACTGCCGCATATGGGTTGGAATTCGATTACCCAAGGTAACGGACATCCACTTGTTAATAATTTAAAGGAAAATCCGAGGTTTTATTTTCTGCATTCCTATTATTTTTCATGTAACAAAAACATCAACAGTATTGCAGAATCGCAATATGGGAATTCTTTTACCTGTGCTGTAAATTCAAATAATGTTTATGGCGTACAATTCCATCCGGAAAAGAGTCATCAGAATGGAATCCAGATTTTAAAAAATTTTGCTGTAATGTAAGAGGAAGTTCGGAGGTTAAGGTACTAAGAAGACTAGAAGGTAAAAGGGTAAGTACTAAAAAAGTTAAGTCAACATTTTACTAAACTTCTCAACTTCTTATTTTCTAATCTTCCAGAAAAGATTTAGATGGAAAAAAAGAAACACATAAAACATTTTCGGGAACTGAATGTATATCAGCGTGCTTTTAAAGCTGCAATGCATATCTTTGAAATCACTCAAAGCTTTCCAGTCAATGAAAGATATTCTCTTACCGATCAGATCAGACGTTCATCCCGTGCAGTTTGTTCAAATCTTGCTGAAGGATGGCGAAAAAGAATATATGAACTGGTGTTTAAAAACAAACTTACTGATTCTATGATGGAAGCATCAGAAACCCAATGTTGGCTTGAATTTTCACTTGCTTGCAAATACATTAAACAAGATACATTTGAAAAATTAGACAATGAATACGAAGAAATCATTGCTATGCTTAACTCCATGGAAATGAATTCCAAAAAGTTCTGTTTCTAATTTTATGAACTTCTTTATTTCTAATCTTCTAATCATCTTAAAAAAATGCTTCATCCCAGAATAATTCCATGTTTGCTTGTTCATAAAAAAGGGCTTGTAAAAACTGTAAAATTTAAAGACCCGAAATATGTGGGTGATCCAATTAACGCAGTTAAAATTTTCAACGAAAAAGAAGTTGACGAAATTATGGTTGTTGATATTGATGCTTCTGTTGAAAATCGGGAACCAGATTACAAAATGATAGAGAATATTGCCAATGAATGCCGTATGCCTTTGTGTTACGGAGGTGGCATAAAAACAGAAGAACAGGCAAAACGAATATTTTCCTTAGGCGTTGAAAAAATAGCGATAAGTTCTATTGCAGTTTCTTATCCTCAAATAATTCAGAACATTGCAGAGCAAGTAGGAAACCAAAGTGTAATTATTGTGCTTGATGTAAAAAAAAGAAAATTTGGCAATAAATACGATCTTCTGATACATAATGGAACAAAAAAAACCGGAATTAATCTGGAAGAATTTGTAAAAGAAGCTGCCAGACTGGGAGCCGGTGAGATAATAATAAATTCAATTGATCAGGAT
>JABMQB010000592.1 GCA_013203525.1 Mariniphaga sp. | reverse complement strand
TTAAAAAGGTTTGTTTACGCATCAATGGCTTGGTATTTGTTAATGGACAGGAAAAACCTCCCCGCCCAATAACTGTAACTGTAAACTTGTCGCAGAACCTAAGTTTTGGAGCATTTAGCCAAGGGAATACCGGAGGGTCCGTCATTATTTATCCAAATGGATCACGCTCTTCAACGGGTGATATTATATTGCTAAATCTGGGTTTTTCTTTTTCCACAGCACTTTACGACGTGGTAGGAAATCCCGGAACAATTATTTCGATACTTAATGGTTCTAATACAACACTTACAGGTAGTAATGGTGGCTCTATGATTCTTACAATTGGGGATTCCAGTCCTTCCAGTCCGTTCATATTAACAACAATATTTCCAATTGCAACCCAAGTAAGTATAGGCGGGACATTAACTGTAGGTAACCCACTGGCAAATCCACCGGGCAATTATAGTGGAACTTTCGATGTTACTTTTGTTCAGGAATAAATGATTTTTTAAAATTGCCGGCCTTATACTAATATGAAAAAAAACAAAGCATATTTCAATCTTCGATATTCACGGAATATGCTTGTCAATTCAAAAAAATATTTAATAATATTAGTTTGTCTTTTATTTATTTTACTCTGTCAAAAAAGTTTTGCTCAGGAAAATCCAGATTTTGACGAGATTTCCGTGTATCTCGATGTACAAAGTGTTGGAGTTGGCGAAATTGATGCTGTAATAAAAGGGACTGAAATTTATCTGCCTGTAACATTCTTATTTGATTTTCTCAAAATAAGGAATATACCTTCTTTAGGATTAGATACAATTAGGGGCTTTTTTATTATTCAGGAGAAAACTTATTTAATTGACAGAATAACAAATCGAATTTTTTTTAATGAAAAAATATATGACCTTGAACCTAATTCTCTTATTCGTACTGAAACAAACCTCTATCTGAAAGGTGATTATTTTGGTGAAATTTTTGGCCTTGATTGTTCATTTAATTTTCGGAATCTGTCGGTAAAAATTAAAACCAGGCTCGAATTACCAATAATACGGGAAATGAGACAAAAGGAGATGAGAAAAAATATTTCCAGCTTAATTGGTAAAATAGTAGCTGACACAACAATCGGTAGAAATTATCCACTATTCCATTTTGGAATGGCCGATTGGTCGGCAATTGCCACAAAACAAATCCAAGGATTGACAGATACCAGATTAAATCTGACACTGGGGTCAATTATTGCCGGGGGAGAAACAATGATATCCTTAAACTATAATAGTAATGTCCCATTTACTGAAAAACAACAATATTACCTTTGGCGGTATGTAAATAATGATAATAGCATCCTTCGCCAGGTCAAAGCAGGAAAAATTGTCTCAAACGCAACATCTTCCATTTATGAACCAGTTGTTGGTGTGCAGGCTACTAATACTCCTACCACCTTCAGGCGATCATTCGGAACATACACGCTTAGCGATAAAACCGAACCTGATTGGATCGTAGAACTCTATGTAAATAATATTTTGGTTGATTATGTTAAAGCTGATGCATCTGGATTTTTCACCTTTGAAGTTCCTCTGGTATATGGGAATTCATTTGTCAAATTAAAATTCTATGGCCCCTGGGGCGAAGAGCGAATACGTGAACGTAATATAATTATCCCATTTGAATTCCTTCCCAGGAAGACTTTCGAATATACCGTAAGCGCAGGAATGGTAGAAGATACTCTTTATAGCCGATTTTCAAAAACCAGCTTCAATTATGGGCTAACAAACGGATTAACTATTGGTGCTGGTTTCGAGTATCTTTCTTCGGTCACATCAAATCCCATGATGCCATACGTGAATGCTTCTGTTAAATTAGCTTCGAACTTTCTTTTTTCAGCGGAATATACTCACTATGTCAGAACAAAGGGGACACTTACCTACAGGCTCCCCTCTGGTCTTCAGATCGACCTTAACTATATTAAGTATGCTAAGGATCAGAAGGCCATTAGATATAACTATCTGGAAGAGCGCAAAGCATCAATATCAATACCAATACGTTTATACAATTTTTCTGCATATAACAGACTTACTGTTAATCAGTTAATTTTACCAACCACCAATTATACAACAAGCCAATGGCTGATATCAGGCTCCCTTTTTGGCATAAACACGAACATATCTACCAGTGCACTTTTTGTCGGAAATTTAAGGCCATATGTTTACAGTAACCTATCCCTCTCATTTCGTTTTTCCAAGGGCTTAACAATTCGACAGCAAGCACAATACGCTTACTCAGATAAAAAGCTACTTTCAATAAAAACCGGATTAGAAAAACGCATAATGCAAAAGGGTTTTCTCAATTTATCTTTTGAGCAGAATTTTAGGAGCAACCTTCGTATGGGTGAGATTGGATTCCGTTACGACTTTAACTTTGCTCAGGCAGGATTTTCAACAAGACAAAGTGATAATAACACTACATTTATCCAATATGCAAGGGGGAGTATTAAAAATAACAGTAAAACGAACTACCTGAGAACTGGTAACCGAAGCACTGTAGGCAGGGGTGGAATCACCTTTCGACCTTTTCTCGATCTTAACGCAAATGATAAAAGGGACATAGGCGAACCCGGAGTTTATGGATTAAATCTGCACGCCAATACAGGTGTAATTGAACGAAACGAAAAGGATACTACGATTCGTATTTTGGATCTTGAACCTTATACAAACTGTTTTATCGAATTTGATCAAAATAGTTTTGACAACATTGCATGGAGGATGAAAAACCAAACGATGAGTATTACAGTTAATCCAAATATGCTGAAGTTGATAGAAATACCGATAATTGTTGTAGGAGAAGCTTCGGGAGTGGTAATGTTTGAAAGAGATGGAGAGAAAACAGGACTTGCACGTATGATCGTTAATTTCTATTCTAAATATCAAAAAAGGGTAGGGCGAACATTAACTGAAGAAGATGGATATTTCAGCTATTTTGGATTGATCCCGGGTAGCTTCACCGCTAGAATAGATACAATTCAGTTACAAAGATTGGGTATGACAACATCTCCCGATTCCATCAATTTTGATATAATGGAAAATATAGAGGGTGATTATATTGACGGGCTTGATTTTTTAGTTAAAATGAAAGTCCAGGAACCTGCTATCGCTTCGGATAAAAAAGACTCCATTAAAGAAACTGCCAACATAATAATTTCCGAAGATAAAAAGGAGGGTGTAAAATCGATAACAGGAAGTTATGCAATACAGCTTGGAGCCTTTAAATACAGAATTAACGCTGAGGCTTTAAAGAAAGAACTCAATGTAGATTTGGGTAATAAGATTGAGATATTTGCGGAGGATGGATTCTATAAAGTGCGTATTACTCGGATCAAGACCAGTAAAGAGATTGATGATTTTACTTTATTTCTTAATAAAAAAGGAATTAATGAGATAAGGATTATAGCTATTGATGAGATTGATTTCATAGATAAAATAAAAATTCAGGAATCTGTTATTACATCGGAAATAAAAGCCGTTGTAAAGGACACTGCTGACATAACAATTTTCAAGGATATCGAAGAGGATGAAATTTCGGAAACAGAAAGTTATGAAATCCAACCGGGAGCATTTAAATACAAAGCCAATGCCGATGCATTAAGGGAAAAACTTGCTGTAGATTTGGTTAATAATATTGAGATATTTAACGAGGATGGATTATATAAAGTACGGATAACCGGTGTCAAAACCAGAAAGGAAATTGATGATTTTATTCCTGTATTTAGGAAAAATAATGTTAATGATATTAGGGTTATAACTGTTGAGAGTCTTGATTTAAAAGTTAAAATGAAAGACATTGAACCTGTTATTACCCCAGAAACAAAGGTCTATATTAATGATAGTACATCAATGATAATTACTGAGGTTATCGTAGGGGACATCTCTTCGGTAACTGAAGGTTATGCTATCCAACTGGGAGCTTTTAAATACAAGGTCAATGCCAATGAATTGATGGGAAAACTTGCTGCAAATTTGATAAATAATGTTGAGATATTTGCCGAGGATGGATTGTATAAAGTACGGATAACAGGTATCGGAACCAGGAAGGAGATTGATGATTTTATTCCTACACTTAAGAAAAACGATGTCGATGAGATAAGAGTAATAATCATTAAAAGAATGTAAAAATCCCGGGTGGTATAACTATACACGACACCATTGTTGTGATTGAAATTATCACAAAAATACTAGCTCCAATTTTTAGGGTAAATCTTATAACCTTATTGGTTTTATAATTAAATTCTTAAAAAGGCCTTTATTTCAAGAAAAACCAAGAAGTCTAAATTGGAAATAAGTCAACCTTTTTCATTGGAATAGTTTTATTTCTGGGTTCCTTTTTTTTTTTATATAATTTTATTTGGTTAAATAAAATTTCATTTTTATTAGCATAAAGAATTTTTATATTTTTTACTCAATAGATTATTTGAGATTTGTAATTTGGGAACTGAATAGTGTGCTTCTCAGGTTTTTCCTTCCTTCATTTCAGAATTTTCCCGATTCTCCGGCGGCTTTATATCCGATATATTTGTACCAGTGATTTTAATTAATCCATTAAATAGACAAAACAGTTAGTTTTAAAGATACAAGATCATTGATTAAGCAAACACCCTAATTCGCAAGGCCGGTTTAACCACCGGCCGTTGTTTTTATGCCAATTGGGCATACTGCCACACAAATACCACAAATTCTAACATTACTATTTAGTCTTTCCTTCGCAAGTTCCCGTGCTTTTTTTCTGCATTTTTGGGCATCAAAAAATTTATCACGATCCACCAGAATATTCCATAATTTACCATTCGCGGCTTCTGCCGGGCATTTTACAACACATATATTGCAGTTGCCACACAAGCTCATATCAAATGGTTTTGATTCCGCAATCAAAGGTGTATTTGTTAATATTGTTGTTAAACGTAATCTGGTACCAAAAACTCGGGTTACAAGTAAACCTGTTTTACCTATCCACCCCAGACCGGCACGGGTTGCAACCATTTTATGCGATAATTCTGTTCTTAAGGTTTCGTTGTAAATTGTATCTAATTCTTTAGTTGTAACTGTTGGCCGAATAATTTTTGTTTGGATATTTTCTTTATTCAGGCTTTCTGAAATTTTTTCCGATAATTCAAGTAATGCCCTGTTAACTTCGTTGTAATGTTTATGATATTCTATTGTGGGCCCTTCTTGGATTCCATCAACTATAAAATCATCTAATTTTTTACCAATGGAAATACCATATACATAATCTCCAAATTTTTCATCAATCAATCCTGATAAATTTGCAAAACCAAACAAATAGTTTTCTCGGGGAATAAGATGATTTCTTATTATTTCCTTAACCATCGGCGTGTATTCACTTATAAATATAAATCTATTCAAAATATATGAAAGAAATAATATTTAAAATGATTTCTATAATAGAAATGCTTCATAATTATAAGAAAATCTACATATCGTACTTAAAACTTTTCTTTTGAGATTTTGGAAGATAATTTTGACATTTTTGTTAAATCCTATTTACTGATTTTTTTAATTGTCTGAATCCTATTTTATAGTTAGATTGCATTTTTATCAGATAACTTAAAAATCATTCCAATGCGTCAAATCAATCAACTTATGAGGATAACTCTGCTTTCAGGATTATTCTGCCTATTTGTGTTCTCTGGTTTTTCTCAAAAATTAATTGAAAAAACTTCTGAAAAAGATCGCCTTCAGTGGTATAATAAACATGTGGAAATGACCAGTGAGTCGGTTTTTAAAAACCTGCCATGGCAATTTGTGGGTCCTACAAATATTAGTGGTAGAATGACTGATGTGGAGGTTGTAAGGCCTAAAGGTGAAAATTATACAATTTACGTTGGATGTGCCACGGGTGGAGTTTGGAAAACTAAGAACGAAGGGATTACATGGGAACCTATCTTTGAACGTGCAATGTCGACATCGATTGGCGATATTGCTCTTGATCCGCAGGATCAAAATACACTTTGGGTAGGAACCGGCGAAGCGAATATTTTTAGAAGTTCAAATGCCGGTGCAGGAATTTACCGGACTAAGGATGGTGGCAAAAGTTGGGAGCATATTGGATTAATTAATACAAATACCATTGCGCGGATAATCGTACATCCTCAGAATTCAGATGTTGTGTATGTAGCTGCGTCGGGAAACGAATGGACAACCAATAAGGAGCGGGGAGTTTATAAAACTAATGACGGTGGGAAAACCTGGGAAAAAATACTTTATGTTGATGAAAAAACCTCAGCCAACGATCTGGTGATGGATCCGACAAATCCGGATATTCTTTATGCTTCAACATGGCAACGGACCAGGCTGAAATGGAATGATCCCAGAAATGAAGATGATTACACAGGTAGTAGAATCTATAAAACCATTGATGGTGGAAATAACTGGATACAAATAAATAATGGATTGCCCGAAGCAAAACACCGCGGTCGAATTGGAATTGATTTGTGTAAAGCTAAACCAAATGTATTGTATGCATTTATCGATAATTATGAAAAACTGGCTGATAATAACGAGTTTAACCAGCAGGTTGATGCATATGGCCGCCCGAGCAGTGGCAGAATAAAAGGCGCTTCGGTATACAGGTCGGATGATTCAGGCGCTTCATGGAAACAAATGAGCGAACAGAACTCCTATATGGAAGGACTTTCGGGTACTTATGGCTGGGTATTCGGGCAAATGCGTGTCGATCCGGTTGATGAAGATAAAATATACGTTATGGGGCTGGCTCTGAATTTATCGGAGGATGGTGGTAAAACTTTCCGTGCTTTGCGCGGAATGCATGTCGATCATCACGGATTGTGGATTGACCCTGATAATACTGACTACATCGTTAATGTAAACGATGGAGGTGTTGCAATTTCATACGACGGTGAAAATTTCAGGACTTTTTATAATAACCTTCCGGTAGTGCAATTTTTTAATGTGAATGTCGATATGGCTGTACCTTTCCGTGTATATGGTTCAGTGCAGGACCATGGCAGTTATCGCGGAGTGGTGGATATAAGCAATGGAAGGAATGCTATTCGCCCAGTCGATTTTGAAGGTGCTCCGGGAGGAGAGGGGAGTAATCATGCCATAGACCCGACAAATCCTGATTTGGTTTATTCTGCCGGTTTTTACGGTACCATAGCTCGCACCAATTATGTTTCTAATGAGAATAAAACAATAATGCCACCCACGCCTGATGGAGCTGACAGACTCAGGGGACAGTGGCTGGCACCATTTATTATTTCACCTCATAATCCACAAATTTTATATCATGGATCACAGTTTCTGCACCGTTCAATGAATATGGGTGAAAGTTGGGAAAAAATAAGCCCGGATCTTACATATAATCATGATGATAAAAAAGGAGATATTCCTTATCAAACTATTTTTTCGATTGCTGAATCGCCTTTAAAATTTGGATTGATATATGCTGGCACCGACGATGGCAGGGTATGGGTAACAAAAAACAGCGGAACGGATTGGGAAGAAATAAATAAAGGAATTCCATACAGAAAATGGATTAGCGAATTGGTTGCATCAAAATATGATGAGGCTACGGTTTATATGACTCAGAATGGAAAACGGGATGACGATTGGACAGCCTATGTTTGGAAATCGGCAGATTATGGAAAAACCTG
>JABMQB010000591.1 GCA_013203525.1 Mariniphaga sp. | reverse complement strand
GTAGGCATTTGAGTATAGGTACATAAACTCTTTTTCATATAATAGTTAAGACAATTATCAAAGGATATTCTTGTCTCTCGAAGGAAGCTAAACTTAGATTAGATGAATCACCATATTTTCCTAAAAAAAAATCCTTAAAGATCATTCACTATAGGGAAATCCTTGTCGTTGAGAAATTAAGTTAGTAATATTTCCGGAAATTGATGATTTTCAGTTAGACAATTGTATGATATGCTAGATAGGAATCGCTCAGTTAGATACAAAACTGGATCCATTTTAGAATTCTTTGATATTATCAGCCAAAAGTAGTAAGGATGCCATCCGGACTCCCTGGATATTCCGTAAATCTGACCTAAATGATGATGAAGTGATCAAATTAAAAAATATTAAAGTTATAAAATAATCTTTTAAAAAATAAATAGATCCTAATTTATCTATAACATCATAAAGTCATGATTTCGATCTAGCTAGATTGAATATGAGTGAAGCCTTACGACCACCCGTTTATTTGAATTTTGAAAAGGGCTGATGAGGTGGTTCGCAGGACCAACCGTTGACGATATTCTTAGATTGATGTGCTCGCGACTCACTAGTTACGCAGGTTACAGGTAATTTTCCCATGAATCAATTAATTCAGGCCATTTTACTATTGATTGGTAAAGTAGTTCTGCTTCCATAATGGCATCATCTATTGCCCTGTGATTCTGAGGGCTAATCTGTCCGGGGTTAAAAAATAAAAATGCTTCTTTAACACTGGCCCACTTATCTCGTCCGTATGCATCTTGTATTTTCATGTATTTGGTTAATGTTTTAAGTGGATCCCAAAATTTATTTGGAATAATAAATCCTCTAAGTGGATGTTCTAATCGAGCTAGATCAAAATCATGTCCCCAAGAGGTAACATAACCTCCTTCATCAAATATTTGTTGAATAGCGGCTTTGTGACTGATCAAATAATCGGAATCGATTACATCATCATATGAAAGGTCGGTATTCGTAAACACCCATGAGTCAGGGGAACATCCTTGTTCCTCTTGGCAAATTTTATCAAAAACAGTTGAAATTGATCCTGTGTTTGTATCTAATTGTGCAATACCTAATTCACAAATCATACAGTTATCTAAATGCCAGTTATCTTTAGATGGATCAATTATGCCAATTTCAATATCCACTACTAAAATATTCAGTTTATTAACCCCCTAGTATATTAGCAGAGAGATTATCTGCAACATGAACTAACCATGCTTCATTGTATATTGGTTCAACTGGAGATCCCATATCCTTAGTTTGATGATGACTGGCAATGATGTGTATTATTTTATCTATTTTCTCCGATCTAATATTCGAGGATACTATTTTTACCCCGTTTATTATGTGGTCTTGTTCTTTATATATCTCAGTTATAGTCGTCACTCCATCCGTACAAGAATAACAATTAATTTTACCAATATCATGCAATATAGCACCGGCAATTAAAATATCCTTATCGATCGGCGTTTTTTCTTTTAAATAAGTAAACACATTATTACATAATTCACACACTTGAACTGTATGTTCCAACAAGCCATTTTCATATGTATGGTGATAATATGTTGCTGCAGGTATTGAATAAAAGACATCGTTAGAATCTATATAATTTTTAATTGATGATTTTAAATCTTCTTCTATAATAGCATCTATATAGCCAAATAATACTTCTTTTAATACATCTCTAGTTCTATCCGAAGTAAATTTTAACTCGGTTTTACTTAATTTATCAATTCCTTTACTGTCTAAATACCAATAATATTCATCACGATTCCAAATTATGTCTATTCGACCTTCGATATCACGTTTTACTTCGGGTTTATTTTGAAAGATCCTAGTGTCCGTTCGGTACATTTTGATTATATCTTCTTCGAGAACAAGAGATATTCCAAAAGGGGCATAGAATTCGTTCAACCTTTTTCTATTTAACTCAAGATATGACATGGAACTTTATACACAATTTCAATATTTATTTCTTATTGTTTATAAAGAAAGAATCATTCGCGCGCCAGAACTTATTGATTCATGGGAATACTATCTATACTTATTTGACTGTAAGCGTTTTCCGCCGTCTCTTCAAGCTTAAAAATTAACGTATCAAATTATCTCACATAGGTTCTGATGTAATTTTACCAAAGAAAAAGTGTCAAGCCAACAATATTCCAATAATTGTTGTTTTTTCTTTTCGATTTCTTCATCAGAGTATTTCCCTTTTGCCATATATGCAAACTCAGCCATTGCAGACGACCCATCTGAGATTCCTAATTTATCATAGGATATTTCTGGAGTTAATATTGGAGCTACTTTTTTTATCGAGGTGCTTCCATGCATCATTGGATGATAATAATTACGCTTAATGATTGAATTTAGATCGATAAGCCGTTCGTTTAAAGATTGTAATTCATCTGATAAATCAGGAAATTCTTTCGCTAATCCATTGATAATTCGACGTTCAAAGCTCGTATATACTATTATGCTGCTTGTTCCCGGTAAATTTTTAATCAGTGAAATTGCCAGTTCTTTTCTGCTGTCTTTTTTAGGGTCCGCCAAATAGGGTGAATGCTTAATTATGTTTCCAGGTTCTGAACATTGATGAATGGAAAATTGAGTTGGGATTTGCGTATACGGAGCAATGTCTGGATACAGTGGGATCGCAGTCTGGACGGTTTCAAAATCCAGGTAGAATGCGGGATATTTTATTACATCCAATGCGATACCGAGTTCATCACTACTCCAAGGTTCTCCTGTAACGACGCAGTTTCTCACTCTAGCCTGATTAGAAGTCAGTTCAAATGTCGGGGGTATATCCTCAATCCGAACAATTCCTAGTTCCTTGAGTCCAGCCAATTTCTTTTGGCTGAGCCTGGGAATTTCTAGAATATGGTTCTCGATATCCTTTGCCATGCAGTCGAAAAGCAGTTGGCATTTCTTACATTCAAGTAGTAGTTCTGGCTCCGGCATCGATGCTGCTGCAGTTTGTTCTTTTGCCAAATCCCAAAATGTATCAAATTGAATTGAACGAAGAAGACCGTCAGGAGTATGGTCAACCTCAACGAATAATTCTCGGTCCTCCATTCCTAGCCTATAATCCTTGGAGAT
>JABMQB010000590.1 GCA_013203525.1 Mariniphaga sp. | reverse complement strand
CCCGCGAAAATATTATTCCATATTTTGGAATCTGCCTGTGAATGCAAGTTGCAGTTATCGAATTTGCCAGGAATGTATTAAAATTTGAAAATGCCGATTCAACTGAAATGAATCCTAAAACTTCCTATCCAGTTATAGATCTCATGGAACATCAGAAAGATATTTCGGATTATGGAGGAACCATGAGGCTTGGTGCTTATGATTGCAGGCTTATTGTTAAGGATTCAAATGTATTCAGGGCTTACAATAAATTATCGGTTAAAGAAAGGCATCGTCACAGATATGAATTTAACGACACCTTTTTGAAGGATTATGAAAAAAAGGGAATGAAGGCAGTTGGTATTAATCCTGAAACCGATCTGGTTGAAATTATTGAAATACCAGATCATAAATGGTTTGTTGGAGTACAATTTCATCCTGAATACCGAAGTACAGTATTAAACCCACATCCCTTATTTGTAGATTTTATTAAATTTTCAATGGAGAAATAATTATTATGGATAAGAAGTCTATATTAGGTATCCTATTAATTTTTGCTATACTGGTTGTGTTTTCAATTATGAACCGACCATCAAAAGAAGAACAGGATGCAAAAAGGAAAAGAGATTCAATAGCTCAGGTAGAAGCTGAAAGAGCTGTGCAACTTCAATTAGAACAACAAGCTCTTGCTAATCAGCAAGATGAGCAAATTGTTGTCGATCCTGTTTCTGAACAAAATATATTGCAGGATAAGATAAATGAACTGGGAGTTTTTGGTAGTGCTTCAATTGGCGAAGAAGAGTTTTATACATTTGAAAACAACCTGTTGAAAATAACTCTTTCGAACAAAGGGGGGCGTATATATTCAGTTGAATTAAAAGATTATCAGACACATGATTCCCTTCCATTAACTTTGTTTGATGGGCCTGAAACACAATACAGTTTGAATTTTTCTACTAGTGAACTCAGAACAATCCAAACCAGCCAGTTATATTTTACTCCTTCTTTTCAGGGCGAAGGAGTTGTTGTTCCGGGTTCGGAAGTTAAAAAGGGAGATATTGGTGACGAAAAATTCAATGAAAAAAATCCAGGCGATTCAAAATCTGTTTCATTCAAAATTGAAATTGAACCTGGAAAATCGTTGGAATATATTTACACTTTAAAACACAATTCCTATTTAGTTGATTTTGATGTTAAATTAAACGGGTTAAACAGCATTATTGCTTCAAATCAATCGTTTCTGAGTTTTCTTTGGTCGTTTGATGTGCCACGCCAGGAAACAATATCAAAATTTGGAGAAGACCGTTATACAAATATCCAGTATAAATTTTTTGAAGGCGACCTGGAACAATTAAGCCAGAATAAATCAGACTCTGAAAGTTTGAGTACACGTATTAAATGGATAGGATTTAAACAACTGTTTTTTAATTCTACAATAATAGCAGGTGAATTCTTTCCAAATGCGCGAGTGGCTTCAGAAAAATATGAAGATAATCCAAAATACCTTTCAAATTTTTCGACTGATATTGCTTTGCCATACGAAGGGCAACAGAATGAGCAATTTGATATGCAGTTTTATTTTGGTCCAAACCATTATAAAACATTAAAGCAGTATGATTTAGATTTGGAACGCTTGGTATATCTGGGGTATGCTATTGTGAGGCCAGTAAATAAATACCTTATTATTCCGGTTTTTAATTTCCTTAGAGATTATATTAATAATTTTGGGATAATCATCCTGTTACTTACAATTTTTATTAAAACGCTGGTTTTTCCGTTTACATACAAATCGTTTATTTCTCAAGCTAAAATGAGGGCGTTAAAACCTGAGATAGATGAAATAACCAGTAAGTTTGGTGCCGATAAAGCAATGGAAAAACAACAGGCTACAATGGCGCTCTATAAAAAAGCCGGTGTTAGTCCAATGGGAGGATGTTTACCAATGCTTTTCCAGTTTCCGTTCCTAATTGCCATGTTCTTTTTCTTTCCGACTTCGATAGAATTGAGGCAGCAGAGTTTCTTGTGGGCTCATGATTTATCAACTTTTGATGCTATTATAAGCTGGGACTTCGATATTCCTTTGGTT
>JABMQB010000589.1 GCA_013203525.1 Mariniphaga sp. | reverse complement strand
GGCTTTACAGGTGCAAAATTTTTAATTATTGATTTGTTGGTATCTTCATCATGTCCGATTATATTTTTTTCAGAATTATCTTTTTTTAGGATAAGATCTTCAAGTGCAGATATTGTTGGATTAACTAAAGATTTTGAAGGAACCCTTATTATTGGATTGCCTGATATTGGCGCATTCGAATATGGTTCTTCTGTTACTGACAAGGTTAAGCCCATTGTTACCGGATTTGCTATCCCTGCAACTTCTACTTCACTATCGGTCGCCATAACTGCATTTGCAGCAACCGACAACATAGGTGTTACGGGTTATCTGTTAACCGAAACATCTACAACCCCTTCTGCAGGGTCAGTTGGTTGGTCATTGGTCAAACCTGCGACTTACACCTTTTTTACAATAGGTTCAAAAACTCTTTATGCTTGGGTAAAAGATGCAGCGGGCAATGTTTCAGCATCGCTTATAGCAAATGTATCCATTTCTGCTCCGGCAGCCAGCACTTTTTCTTTTACCGGCCCTACTTCAGGTAATGTAAATACTACTTCAGCTAATTTCATCGTTACTCCAAACAATTTTTATACTGGGACAATTACCTTGACACCATCAGGTACAGGAAGTACAGGGATACCTGCAAAGGTTCTCACTTTTTCAAATTCGCCTACAGCACAAACATTTACAATAACGCCAACAGTTGCGGGGAGTATTACTTTAACACCATCGAATAGCGGTTCGCTTACCAATTCTGGCAGTTTATACTATAATGCAAATGCTGGTGTCCCAGGCGCCCCAACTTCGGTTATTGCCAAAGCCGGGAATACAACCGCAGCGATAACTTTTGCAGCTCCCGCATACAATGGAGGCAGTTCAATTACGGGATACATAGTAACATCAATACCTTCGGGGGGGCAGATACTAATGCAGGGTCAACTTCCTTTACCCATACAATTACAGGCTTAACGAACAACACAAGTTATACTTTTATTGTAAAGGCAATTAATTCAGCAGGGGCTTCTCCGGCATCGGCTGCTTCAAACCCAGTAATACCGATTCCCATAATGTCAACTGAATACAAATCCATTTGTGAGGGTGAAGGCTATTTAGGTTGGAGTGAACCAGATGAATATGAAAGGTTGCTTGAAGCCGCCAATGGAGGTGATAGCGTCGTAATAACAATTTTAACAGTTAACCCGGTTTATAATATTACTGAATATATTACCATTAAGGAGGGTAAAAGTTACAAAGGCTGGACAGAAAGTGGTGTTTATCAGGATTACCTTGAAACTGTTTCAGGTTGCGACAGCATAGTGATTACTCATTTAATAGTTGAAGTGCTTACAAAAAATGAAAAAGCTCTTATTGGTACAAATACGTATGGAAGTGCAAGTATAATTGATTTATACCCAAATCCGGCCGATACTCAGGTTACTGTTCGTTTTGTTGAAATGCCTTTGGAAGGAACAACAATTGAATTACTAAATTCCATGGGGGAACTGATAATGAGCAAGGATGCCAGAGATACCCATGAGCTGCTAAATATTCAGAACCAGGCAACTGGTGTATATTTTGTGATAACCAATTTTAATGGTAAATATATGGTAGATCAATTAATGATCCGATAAAAAAGCCCTTCCGGATTAAGGGACGCTTTCTACATTATCTTTCAATATTTGAAGTAATCTGTTTTCGAATTTATTAATGGTGAATTCTTTTTCATATTTATTTCTACCGTTTATTCCCATTTTGTGTCGTAATTCTGAATTTTTAATGAGAATTTCCAGTTTTTCAGCCAATGCTCTAGTATTTTTGGTTGGAACTAAATATCCATTTACTCCTTCAGAAACTAATTCTGGTATAGCGCCCTCATATGTTGATACTATTGGTAAGGAATGTTGCATTGCTTCAATTAATACCAGTGGAAAACAATCGTTATAGGTGGGATGTACAAAAATATCGGTAATATTCAGTTCATTAAATTTACTTGATCCATATTTACTACCTAAATAAGAAACATGATTTGAAATTTCTAACTCATTTATTTTTGAATTTAATTGAAATTGTTTTATGTCTCCTTCAGCACCTATAAAACTACATTGGAAATTTAATTGCTTTTTCTTAAGTATAGTGCAAGCTTCCAAAAGTATCATAACACCTTTTGATTCAATCAAGTTTGACAGGAACATTATTTTCACTTTTTTATTTTCTTTTGTGGCAAATGATTGTTTTATATTATCTATTTCAGGAATACCATTTGCGCAAAAAAAAGTGTCTTTTTTTGTTATATATTCCGATATTTCATTATATAGAAGTGGCGATAATAATATTGCTTTTGAATTTTTAAATTGAAATTGGTATAACTTTCGGTGTAACCAATCTTTGTTCTCGGAAACACCTTTGTTATGATAGTGGTATATAATCTGCTTGCGAAATAGTTTTACAATAAACACAATTACAATTTCTTTATAAAAGCCAGTTCCCTTAGAATTAATTGTTAAATATATTAGATCAAAGTCCTTCTTAAATAAAACGTTGAAGGTTTTGAAATACAATTTTAAGAAAGTTAATATTTTACTTAATTTGCCTTTACCAATATGACTTACTTTATTAGAAGTTGAAAGGTTTAAATAAGAACATTCAAAACTTTCATTAATAATATTGCTTTTTCTAATGAATTAGATAAAACGGTCGAAGTTGTGCCACCCATTTCGGTTCAAGTTGTGCCAGTCATTTCGGTCGAAAGTGTGCCACTTTATTGTAG
>JABMQB010000588.1 GCA_013203525.1 Mariniphaga sp. | reverse complement strand
GGATATACATAGTCCTGGCTCTGCGGGGAACTGCCCGAGTTCTATTAATAACAAACTTTCTTATTATTCCTTTGTCTGTATTTGCGGTGAATTTGAAACACAGGGGGATTAAAAAAATATATCCTTTTATAAAAACTGTTTTTTTGGTAGGGTCTATTATAGGAATGATCCTTTTGTTTAGTCCGGATTTTTTTAACAGAATAGGAATAAGTAATCCCTTTAGAGAAACATTACAACGTCTTACAGGATACGCGGAATGGGTTGGCGCTACAGAAATGAAAGTTGGTCTCCTAAATGAAGTAACCCATGAAGTTACATTTTCACGAGGTGCTGAAGCTCAAGATTTTATAAATAGCTTAAAATGGTATGAATATTTTTCCGGAAAAGGTTTTGGTGTTAAATGGTATTCCGTCTTTTGGGGGAGAGAGTGGGCTATGGTTCATTTTGGTCCTGCACATTTAATTTATAGAGGAGGGATTCCTTTACTTATTACCTATTATTTGTTTATTTTTTCCGCATTACAAGTATCATGGCGTAATTCTAGCAACGACCCTATTGCCATGGGGTGTTTTGTATATTTAATTTCTTGGTCGGTAAAGTTTATTTCCTACGGTGCGGATCAGTCAAGTTACTATCTCTACATTTTTTGGTTAGTTATTGGTCTTGCTTTTTCTACTGATATGTATAGAAAAAGTCAAGAGTCTTAATTGAAAGTTAATATTGCATAAAATCCTTTATATTGATCATTCTCCATTACACGGAGGAGCATCAAAAAGCTTGAAGGAACTTATAACCCACCTTAATTCTGATTTATTTCATATATCTGTATTATGCAATTCATTGGATATAAAAAAGTCTTTTCAAGAAAAAGGGATTGAAACTTATTCATGCAAACTGTCAATTTTCCAGCATACAACCGCTGGGTGGTGGAAATTAAATTTCAAAAATATTTTGCAATTTATTCAATGGTATTATGCTCATTACAAATCATTGAAATGTTTTTACAAAATTCTGGGTTCAATAAAACCTAATATTGTTCATCTAAATTCTTTAACACTATTATTCTATTTAAAACATATTAAAAAGCACAATATCATAGCAATTATTCATGTAAGAGAGTCAGTAGTAAGAGGATTGCTTGGTTTTAGAAAATATTTAATGAAAAGAATTATTGATAAATTTGCAGATGAAGCAATTTTTATATGTAAAGACAATAAAAAATCATTAGGTGTTCAAAATGGGACAATTATTTATAATCCAGTTGATATTAGCAAATTTAAAAAACAAAAAAGGGATACTCTAAAAAACAAGTATGGTATTAAAAACAGTGATAAAATCATATTGAATGTAGGAGGGTTGCGCCCAATTAATGGACCTATCGTTTTTGTGAAATCACTCAAGTTTGTCAAAGAAACCATCCCTGATTTTAAAGCTTTGTTGCCATACACACTATACGAACCATCAAATTCTTTAATGAGTAACATTAAACGTAAGATAGGAAATTTATTTGGGTACTATAGCCCCAGACAAATTATGGATAAGGAGATATCAACTAATGATTTAAAAAATAACATAATAAGATTTAATTATGTCGATAATATTGAAGAACTATTCATAATATCCGATGTTGTAACAATTTCATTTACCCAACCACATTTTGCTAGGGCTGTTCTAGAGGCTGGAGCTGCAAAACTACCTGTTGTCGCATCAAATATAGGTGGCGTTTCGGAAGTCGTGAATCATGGAGTTGACGGTTATTTAGTTAAACGGGGAGATAGTAAGGAGCTTGCTTATTATCTTATTAAGTGTTTAAAGAATGAAAATAAATCATTAATGATGGGTCAAAAAGCTTATGTAAAAGTGAATAAATATTTTAATTCTGGTTTACATAAATCAAGAGTTTCCAAACTTTACGAAAAACATCTCAAAAGTGAAAATATAAGTTATCAAACCCACCCCAATTAGGTTCAGTATTTAATATGAAAACTTATCCAAAAATATCAATAGTAACTCCAAGCTTTAATCAATCAGAATATATAGAGGAAACAATACTATCTGTTATAAATCAAAACTACCCAAATTTGGAATATATAATAATCGATGGAGGTAGTACAGATAGAAGTATAGATATAATTAAAAAGTATGAAAAGCATATCCATTACTGGATTAGTGAAAAAGATAATGGTATGTATGAAGCTATAAATAAGGGGTTTAGAAAAAGCACGGGTGAAGTGCTATGCTGGATTAATAGTGATGATATCTTTTTTGAAAATTCATTATTTAAAGTTGCAGAAATATTTAGCCAGCTAAATTATGTTGATTGGATAACTGGTAGGTGTGGGTATATAGATAAAGAAGGCAATAAAACAAGAGTGTCGCGTAAAAAATTATATAACCAAGAATTGCTAAAAAGTGGTTTTTACAAATCGCCTTATTCATACTTGGTTAATCAGAATGTAGTATTCTGGAGGCGGGAATTGTGGGAAAAGGTTGGTGGAGTTAATGAAGATTTAAAATGTGCTTCAGATTTTGTTCTTTGGACAAAATTCGCAAATGAAGCCGAATTATTTTTTGTAGATTATATTTTTTCTGCATTTAGAAACCATGGCGAAAATCTTACATACAGACTAGGCATATATGCTAAAGAAGCAATGCCGTATATCACGTTTAATTATTTTGCGTTAATTAAAATATTATTTGGGAAACAATATGAGGGTAAGCAGATTGAAAAGATTGGTAATGAATATATAATAACATCTGAAAAATTAAATCCTTCATATTTACAACCTATAAATATTATTAAAAATTTAATAAAATATTTTATTAAAAAAATACTTAATTGGAGAAGAACTTAAATGTTGAAAATAATTAGAAAAATATGCTATCATTTATTAAAAAGGTTATCCATTTATTATGAAGATGGTATTGGCATCAAATCAGTTAAAAAAAGACTGCATTTAAAAAAACTTAACATTAATTATTCTCGATATAAACTATTCGATAAAAAGTGGTTATTGGATTCCAATATTAATACTGTTATCGACATAGGTGCAAATATAGGTGAATTCACATTTATTTTTTCTGAATTATTTCCGAATGCATATATTTATGCTTTTGAACCATTGCCTGATTGTTTTAACCAATTAGAAAAAAGAACGAAGAACATGAGAAACATCAAAATCTTTAATTTTGCACTGGGAAGCACAGAAGGTGAATTGAAGTTACATAAAAGCAGCTGGCACCCGGCTTCTTCATTTAGGGAAATGGGGGATTTACACAAACAAAATTATCCACATAGTTCTGAATCTGATGACTTAATAGTTAGAATTAAAAAACTTGATGATATTTTTAAAAAGGAAAGCCTGACAAACAATATTTTTATTAAAATGGATGTACAAGGATTTGAGGATGAGGTAATAAAAGGGGGACCGAATATTTTTAAAAATGCTAAAGTTGTAGTGGTTGAATCATCCTATCAAAAACTTTATGATAATGAACCCCTATTTGATGGTATATATTCATTACTCAAACCCCTTGGGTTTGAATTTCGAGGTTCATTAAAACAATCTGTAAGTAAAAGTGATGAAAGTTTTTTACAAGCCGATTGCATTTTTATAAAAAGGAATAATAATGTTTAATCTAATTAAAATTGAAGAATTAAAACCTTTGGAAATGGTATTTCCAAATCATTTGGATAATTTATCAAAAATGATTTTAGAAAGCAATGTTATTCAGACTCCGATTATAGCAGATACAAATACTGGGGTTATACTTGATGGTAGCCACAGGTATGTATTTTTTAGAAAATATGGTTTTATTAATGTTCCAGTAAAACTTGTAGATTATAATGATGAAAATATAAGAGTGGGTTCTTCGCTAATACACAGACACTTAGTTGATGAAAATAATATAATTTCAAAAAAAGAAGTTATCAAACGAGGAGTAAGTGGGAATTTATTTCCTCCAAGAACTACTAGACATTTTTTTCCATTTAGAAAAAACGAGTTTATTAATATTCCCTTGAAAGAATTAGAAAAAAATATTCCAAGAGATGTTTCACAATTCATAGCTGATGTTGATATTCAATATGAAATAAATCATAATAGAATGTTTATAAAAGAAATCGAACATGAATTCGAAGAATTGATTAGATATATGGAGGAAGTGAGACAAACAAAGATGTATTTATTAAACCAGATTGAATTAATGGAGACTATCAAATGAAAATAGCTTTTTTCCCTGGAAAATTTCAACCAGTGCATTTGGGTCATATTATTAGTATTATGGAAATATATGAGGATTATGACAAAATAATAATTGGAATTACTGAAGATAATCCTAAAATTCTTTCATTCGAAGAACGTAGGGACATCTTTCAAGTTGTGTTTAAATACTTGGATAAATTTGAATATTTTTATTTTGATGGGATCCTCAGTGAAATAAATAATTCTATTCTATTGCCAAAATATGATATATGTGTATCAGGAAATATAGTAGTTATAAAAAAAATGAATGAACTGGGATTTAGTACTAGATATTTAGAAAGAAGTAAAGGTTTGTATTATAGTGGAACGGAATTGAGATCAATCCATGAGAAAGGATAGTTAACTCATGAAAACATTTTTTTTAAAAATTTTATTCTGGAAAAATGATAATAATTCCAGTTTTCGCATTGACAATACTGTGGTTGCTAATTGGTTTAACAAAACTCAGTCAATAGTTTTTAGCGAAAAAAGTGCGAAAAAAGAAGAGATAGTTTTGAGAAAATTAATTTCTACAAACCAAAATACAAAAATATTGGACTTGGGATGTGGAGATGGGAGATATGCCAAATTGTATTCTCATAATATTAGTAAATATGTTGGTATAGATATATCAGAAACATTTATTATAAACGATAAGGAGTTAATTAAATCAAATAATATCGAATTTATCCATTCAGCAGCTCATGAATTTATTTATCCGGACAAATTTGACTATATTCTTTTAATAGGTCTAATAACTTATATGAATGATGACGAGATCTCTCAAATGTGTGATAATTGTGTTGGTATGCTTAACGACCAGGGTAAGATAATTTTAAGAAACGTAGTTAATACTAAAAATAAAAGATTCTATTATGATGATAAACTTTTTTTTATAAAATACTTGTTTGGTAACCCTCGATATCAGATAATAAGAAGAACCGAAGATCAGGTCATTAGATTATTTAACAGAAATTTTAAACTTTTAAATACATTAAACATTTTAGATACTGGTTATAATGTCCTTGTCTGGGGTAAGAAAAATGAGGATAAATAGTGCTAGCGTAATAGGCGTTCTTGGAGGCATGGGTCCATATGCAACCATACACTTTTTAAATCGTTTACTTGATTTAACCCCAACGTCTATTGATAGTGATCATTTTAGAACTATAACAGATATAAATGTAAAGATACCGAGTAGAACTAGAGCCGTTAAATATGGTGAATATAGCCCAGTAAATGATATCATCTGTTGCATAAATAATCTTGGAGATGCTGGATGTGAATTTGTTATGTTACCATGTAACTCTGTTCATTATTTTTATAAAGATGTAGCACCTCATATAAAAATACCATGGTTAAATATGATTGAAATAGTATCTGAAAGAACTGTTTCGCGAAATTTGAAGAAATCGCTTATTTTAGGCGGTTTTGTAACAACTAATAAAAAATTATATAGTTTATATAATCCAGACTCTGTCTATTTAGATGAATACGGCAACAAGCAAATAGAAAAAATCATCGAAGAAATAAAGTCATACAATGAAATATCAAAGAATTCTTTTGCGATATTGCAACACCTGATTATGGAAATCAAGTCTGAAATAGATTCGATAATATTAGCTTGTACAGAATTATCGATTGTATTTACGAGCAAAGATTTTGATGGAATCCCGATTGTAGATTCGTCAGAAGAGTATATTGTATATCTACTAGAAAAGATAATTTAACCTAAATGACTTTTGCAACTATAAGAAGTCCTTCTTCACAGTATCTTGCAGCGACTGATTTACTAATTGGTGACATGTCAGATATTAACTATGAGTTCTTAATTTTGAACCGTCCAATTATACTATTAGCAAATAGATGGATTAGAGATAATTGGCCACCAATTGGCCACAAAACTAACATGGAAGATCTCAATGAACATATAGACTTAAACATAGATAAACCATTCCTATTTGAAAAAAGCAGAAAAGAGTGGTTGGAAAAAACATTTGACATGCCGTTTATTGGTACTTCAAAAAGAATTTTAAAAATTGCATTAAATTATTCTGGAATTACTACCCCTGAGTTATTTTTCATTCATGGTGGAAGTGAAGTAAGAAAAACAAATCTTTATCCCCTTTATGATG
Source organism: Mariniphaga sp. (assembly GCA_013203525.1). GTDB lineage: Bacteria > Bacteroidota > Bacteroidia > Bacteroidales > Prolixibacteraceae > JABMQB01. Next base: position 13,213 of record JABMQB010000588.1, on the reverse strand, counting down.
AGGCAAGCCAATCTAGAATAAGAAGCAATTTTGTTGCTTTCGCTCCATTACAAAAAAAAAATAACCATATTTATTTTTCAGCCCATTATGAAGATTTACCACAAAAATACATAGGATTCAAAATACATTTAGATCACGCACCAAAGGGTAAGGGAGCTGCTAATCTTAAGCTTTCAACAGATGATTATGAGAAGAACGACTATTTCCCTTGGATTGATTTGCATATAACAGCCGGCAAAACTGGCTATAGTAGAACTAAATTACAATTAGGTCCAAATTTTAACCGTGTGGTAAGCGGTGGTTATCCTAAGGCAGAAAATATCCTCAAATATAATAATGAATCTAATAAAAAATCCGTTTTTAATGAGTTTGGTTTTAATTTACAATTACCTTTAATAACATACGCACCAGCTGGCTATTTGAGTAATGCCAAACCTGGAGGATCCCTTTCAGAGGATATTTTAAAGAAATTATTTCAAATTAGCTTAAAAAATCAATATAACATATTAATTAAATATAAAGCTAATAATTTACCAATCTTTAAACGTGCATATATTAAAATAGCACGTAAATTCTACACAAAAATATGAATAGTTGAATCCATGTTTTATAGTTCATTCGCTCCAAAACAGAATTCTACGGATTTTCCAGCAGATGGATGACCTATCCTCTTCACAGTGTTAATGGAAGAGTGGTAGTTTCTCCTTTGTACACCTCATTTTTGTCTTTGAGAGATACAGGGAGTCTAAACCAGCTCCGTTTTTTCTACAAACCCTCTTTGAGTTGCACTTGCTAGTTGAATTCAGGTTAATTAATAAAAACAATTGTGTCTGATAATAATATAAAGATATTACTTATTACATCTTCAACCTTTAATTCATATACTGGTACAGGCATACTATTAACAAACTTATTTAGAATTTGGTCGAGGGAAAATCTAGCAATGATACATTATGACAGCTTTAATCCCTTGCTTTATGATAAAAATATCTGTGCAAATTATTATGGTCTTGATATTGAGGAGAAAAGATTCATTTGGCCTCTCTCAATTTTTGGAAAAAAGCATCATGATAGACAGTTAAAATCAAAAAATATTACTAGCACTGGAAACAAAAAGATATATACACTATTGTTAAAATTATTGGGTGGAGAAGAAATTATAAAAAAAATTACTGTTTCTTCAAAAATGATTAAATGGATAGAAAAAATTAACCCAGATATAATTTATTGTCACATCTCTTCTCTTAACCAAATTAATTTTATAATTAAATTACATTCTATTTTCAAAATACCTGTTGTCATCCATATCATGGATGATCCGTTTAATGCAATGTATAAGAAAGGACTATTTTCCTTATTTTTAAGATATTATTTTTTTAAAAACTTTAAAAAATTATTATCTATTTCGTCCATTAGAATGGGAATTGGAGAAAAAATGTGTAAACATTATGAACATATGTTTCACTATTCTTTTGTTCCTTTTTCTAATACGATTGAAACGAATAAATGGTCAGTATTTAAAGATAGAAAAACTGATAAGAAAATATTTAATATTGTATATGCAGGTACAATTAATAGTAAAAATATAAATGGATTAGAAATATTGTGTAAAATTGTTGGAGGATTAAATTTGGAAGGGCTTACAATTCAGTTTAAAATTTATACATTTCAACCCAGACTTGAATATTATCGATCTTCTTATGAAAAATCAAAATCCATCATTATGGATGAAGTACCCAATAATGATGATGAAATGGCTTACATATTAGGTACGGCAGACTTGCTATTTCTGCCAATTGATTTTACAAAAAGAAGCATAGATCGAATGCGATACTCTATTTATGCAAAAATACCTGCATATTTGGCTTCTGGTACACCAATTCTTTTTTTTGGTCCCTCAGAAATTGCTTCAATAGAATATGCCAAAAAAGAAAAATGGGCTTATGTAGTTGATAAAAATGATAAAAACTTATTAAGGGATGGATTGTTAGAATTAATATCTAATACTAAATTAAAAGATAGCATTAGTAAAAACGCTTTCAAAATTGCGCATAGGGATTTTGAAGCAAGCAATGTTAGACAATCTTTCAGAAGAACTATTTCAGAAGCAATAAGAAAATAAAAAAGATTTTAGAATTTAATAAAAAATGAAAGAATTATCACTTCGTCGAATTAACTATTTTATGTTCTTAACACATAGATATATGCAAGATAAATTAAGGCATAATCCAAAAATGTGTTTAGATAATAATTATATTATAAAATGGAAGAAGCACATCAAAGATATTGCACACTTGAGAAAAACTATAAATACTGTACACAAAACAAACGAGGATCTAAATTATGTAAATAATGTTATGAACCATGAGTTTTATTTATTTGGACAATTATACAAATACAATGATTTAGACGGCCAAGATCAATCTTCCTATTATCCTATTAATTGGCAAAAGGACCCAGCTTCAGGTTTTATTTTTTCAAAGAATGTGTGGTATAGAACAATAAGAAAGCATATTCCTGACGGTGTTGACATAAAGTATCCCTGGGAATTATCAAGGTGCCAACATTTGGTGTTGTTGGGGGTAGCGTATCAACATACTGGAGATAAAAAATATGTCAAAGAATATATGAATCAAATCGAGGATTGGATTGAATCCAATCCAGTTCGATTCGGCCCTAATTGGAACTGTACCATGGAAGTTGCCATTAGAGCAGCAAATTGGCTGATTGCATTATTGTATTTTATTAAAAGTCCAGAACTTAAAATGGAGTTTCTAAGCAAGCTTTTAATATCGATTCAGGAGCATGGAAAGCACATTCAAAACAATCTGGAAAATCTTCAACCATACACAAGTAACCATTATGCAGCGAATATAGCAGGCCTGTTCATTTTATCAATTTTCCTTCCTGAGTCAAAACAGTCAAATCGCTGGAATATTTTTTCTTTAAAAGAATTGGAAAAAGAAATAAATGCTCAGACTTTGGATAGCGGGTGGCAGTATGAGTCGAGTACTGCTTACCATCGTCTAGTAGCCGAAATGTTTCTTTATCCATACATTTTCGGTAAATCTTTAGGTATCTCATTTTCAGATACATATATTATAAAGCTGCGAAAGACGATAAATATACTGGAGTCAGTTGCAAAGCCTGGTGGTATAATTCCTCAAATTGGGGATAATGACAGTGGACGTTTCCTTGTATTTAACTTGGACCAAAAGTATGATGATTTGTGTATAAATTATATTTTGGAAACCGCTAATCGGCATACTGAGCTGGTTACTGCCTCAAATCAACCAGCATATAGATTTTATAAAGATGCTGGCCGATTTATTTGGAAAAATGAAAAAATGGATTTTTTATTTGTTGCTGGGCCAAAAGGGCAGGGTGGAAATGGAGGGCATGCGCACAATGATGTTCTCAGCTATGAATTAAATATTAGCGGACAGGATATTTTTATTGATCCAGGCACCTTTACATATACTCGGGAGCCGGAAATGCGCAACTATTTTAGGTCTGTTAAAAGTCACAATACTCTTTACTGGGAAAATATTGAACCATGTTCGCTTGAAAAAGGATTGTTCTCACTGCGTGAAGAAGGTGAGCTTAAAATTAATACCGAGAAAATTGAAGAATCCATCCAGAAAGTTACCGGCTTATATCGCTATCAGGGCCGGTTTCACAAGAGGTTTGTTACAGTCGATCAACCGAACAATAAAATTACTGTGATAGACAATTGTTCTCATAAGAGTGGGGCCTTATCTTTTATTCTATATCCGGGCTTGGAATTTCATATTGAAAACGATACAATATTTATGGATCAGGTGAGAGTCGAGTTTAATGGAGTATCTGCTTTCCAGGTGGAGTCTGGATTTTATTCTTCAGGTTATGGAAAAATCACTGAGACAAATATTATCAGGGCCAAGCTTGAGGGTCTAAGCTGTGCTCATACAATTTATTATTAATTTGAGAGTGTTCTAATGAAGCAGGTTGTAATACGGGATGGCGTGGGCAAAGTTGTAGAAGTCCCACGCCCGCAAATTCAGGCAGGTAGAATATTAGTTAAGAATTATTATTCCTGTATCTCTCCAGGTACAGAAATGGACAGTATTTCCAATACGGCAAAACCTCTATGGAAAAGAGCTGTGGAAAACCCTGCAGAGGTGCAAAAAGTTCTTGCCGCTGTTTCTAACCAGGGGATTCAAAAAACCCGGGAGGTGGTAAAGAGTAAATTAGATTCCGGAAATGAAGTTGGCTATTCATCAGCTGGAATTGTGGTTGAAGTTGCCGAAGCCATTACGGCATTCAAGGTTGGTGATCATGTGGCATGTGCCGGTACTGGTTTTGCCAAACACGCTGACATTGTTTCAATTCCTAAAAACCTAGCTGTAAAAATACCAGATACTCAGGACCTGGTTTATGCTTCCACTGTTGCTATAGGTTCTATTGCTCTTCAGGGGGTACGAAGGGCATCTCCGCAAATTGGCGAAAACTTTGTTGTCATCGGCTTGGGACTGCTGGGACAAATTACCGCTCAATTATTAAAGAATAATGGATGTAAAGTTTTAGGTACAGACCTTGACCCTGAGCGAGGGATTATAGCTGAGATTCATGGGCTTGATTATTTCATTAATAATTCGGAGGAAGATGTTGTAAAGAAGGTGTTGAATATTTGTGATGGTATTGGTGCAGATGGTGTCATAATAACCGCTGCATCCTCTTCCAATCAAATTGTTTCAGATGCATTCAAGATGACAAGGAAAAAGGGTCGCGTTGTCTTAGTTGGTGCTGTTGGATTAGATTTGAAGCGGGAGGATTTTTATCAAGATGAAATTGATTTCTTAATATCTACATCTTACGGTCCTGGGCGGTACGATGAGAAGTATGAGTTGGGTGGCATTGATTACCCCTTAGGCTATGTTCGCTGGACCGAAAACAGAAACATGCAGGTATACCTGGAATTATTAAATAGCAAAAAGCTCAATCTTGATAAAATTATTAATGATATTTATGAGATTGACAATGCTGGTAAAGCATATAAGAAACTGGAGTCGGTAACCAGGAAGCCCCTGGCTTTCCTGTTGAAATATAGCCTTGAGTTTCAAAAAAATGACAGTCTCTACTTAAATACTCTGCCAAAGCATAATATTAAGTCCACCAGTAATAAGGTTGCACTTTCACTAGTTGGTGCCGGAGGGTTCGCAAAAGGCGTCCACCTTCCAAACATTAAAAAACTTAATAAAGTTTTCAGCCTACATAGTATTATCGATAATTCGGGTAATAATGCGGCCAGTACAGCAAGGCAGTACCATGCTGACTCTTTCAGCACAAAAATTGATGATGCTTTATCTTCAAGCAAAGTTGATGCAATATTAATAGCTACAAGGCATAATACTCATGGCAGTTTAGTTCTTAAAGCCCTAAAAGCCGGCAAACATGTGTTTGTTGAAAAGCCTCTCACGTTGAATCGAAGCGATTTAAGAAAATTAGAAAAACTATTCAGCAGCAAACAATCCGAAGGTCAAATATTATTGACTGGCTTTAATCGTCGTTTTTCCAAATATTTTGAATATATCAAAAGTCAGGTTGACAAGAGAATTAATCCTTTGCTAATTAACTATCGTATGAATGCCGGGTACCAGCCTCTTGATACTTGGTACCACAGCGATATCGGCGGAGGTAGAAACCTAGGTGAAGCCTGCCATATCTATGATCTTTTTACCTATTTAACCGGGGCAAAAGCTGTGGATACCAAGGTGGCAAAGATTGCTCCAGCGACAAAGTACTTTTCAGGCTCTGACAATTTTATTGCTACCACAACATTTGACGACGGGTCAATTGCAACACTTACCTATACTGCTTTGGGAAACAATAATTTTCCCAAGGAAACTATGGAGTTGTATTTTGATGGACAAGTTATTCACTTAAATGACTATAGAATGATGAAACAGTATGGTAAAAATACAAAGGTAATTAAGTCACGGACTCCCGAAAAAGGACATTATGAAGAATTGAAATTATTTGCAAATGCCATATTGAAAACAGGGAGTTGGCCAATACCCTTATGGGAGCAAATTCAGGCAATGGAAATAGCTTTTGAAGTCGAAGATCAGTTGAGAAATGGCTAAAAAAATATTCGTCCTTGCCCCTACGCACTCTCAACCCCGTTTTCAAAAGAGGGTAGAGCAACTTTCAAAATTTGGTGATTTAGTTATATTTTATTTTTCAAGGAACTTATATAATCAAAACCACTTTGACGAACGGCATAGGCAAGTAAATCTTGGCTTGGTAGAGGACAGAAAGTACTATAAGAGGATTAGCTCTCTAATTAATGCATTTTTTTTAATTAAGAAATATGCAAATAAATTAAAACCGGATAGTGTTTATTCTTTTAGTATTGATCTTTCGGTCATTGGCCTGTTAGTCGGATTTAGACGCGGATACTTGGAAATTGGTGACCTGATTTTACCTAATGGATTGGGGCGTTTGTCAAGGATAATAGAGTATTATTTGTTTGTTAGAATGCAAAAAATTATCCTGACATCGGGCGCATTTGTAGATAATTATTCTAAGTGGCATTTTAAGAAGCTAAACAAGTTTATAACTATCGAAAATAAAATGAGCTCTTATTTTAGTATTTCAGCAAGGGGTGAAGCGAAAAGGATAAACTATCCTGTTGTAATTGGTCTAGTTGGTTTGTTGCGCTATGAACTCCCGATTAAAAGACTAATAAATTTTGTAAAAAATAGTGAAAATGTAAAATTGGTTTGCTTTGGCGAGGGCCTTGTTAAAGATTATATTATTGAGAATTCTAGTTCTAAAATAAGCTATATGGGAAGTTTCAAAAACCCGGATGATCTAGAAAGTATATACAATTCAATTGATATTAATTACGTTGTATATGATAATTCATTTTCCAATGTCAGAGTAGCTTTACCAAATAAACTATATGAATCAATGTTCTGGTGTAAGCCTATTGTGGTAGCGGAGGATACATTTTTAGCACAAAAAGTGAAAAAGTTTCATGTTGGGGGGGATATCCCAATTGGTGATCAAGTAGTGTTTAATAAATTAATGACAAAATTCTGTGAACCTAAATGGATAGAACAAAAGGCAAGAACTTGTTGCAGAATACCAACAGTGGATTTGATTGACAACAGTATTGATGAATTGGGAAAAATATTAAAGAATTAAATTTCAGGTATTAACAAAGTATGAAACAAATCCTACAATCCTTTAGAACCGGCGAAACCTTTTTAGAAGAAATACCTGTTCCTAGAATGCAAAAGGGATCAGTTCTGATTAAAACCAGCCGGTCTTTAGTGTCTCTTGGAACTGAACGTATGCTGGTTGAGTTTGGGAAATCCAACCTGGTTTCCAAGGCACGTCAGCAGCCGGATAAGGTTAAGCAGGTCCTGGATAAAATCAAGGCGGAGGGACTGGTTCCCACGATGGAGGCAGTATTTAATAAACTTGAGCAGCCGCTTCCGCTAGGTTACTGCAACGTAGGCAGGATAATTTCAGTTGGAGAAGGCGTTACCGGGTTTACCGTGGGAGACAGGGTAGCATCAAATGGCCCTCATGCCGAATATGTATCTGTGCCTAAAAACCTTGTTACTAAAATACCTGTCAATGTAACTGACGAAGAAGCTGTATTTACGGTAATAGGGTCAATCGGCCTTCAGGGTATTCGGCTTTGCAATCCTACTTTCGGGGAGACAATTGTCGTTACCGGGCTTGGCTTGATCGGTCTGCTTACTTCTCAAATGCTTCTGGCAAGTGGCTGTAAAGTAATCGGAATTGACATCGATTCCGATAAGTGCACATTAGCGCAAAAATGGGGTGTAAAAACTATCAATCCCTTGGGTAATGACCCTGTAAAAGTGGTTACAGAATTGACCTGTGGGGTTGGGGCAGACGGTGTCATTATCACTGCTTCAGCCAAAACCAATGATATTATTTCACAGGCTGCGCGGATGAGCCGCAAGCGGGGAAGAATTGTTTTGGTTGGGGTGGTCGACCTCGATATCAGTCGTGCTGAGTTTTACGAAAAAGAATTGACATTCCAGGTATCATGCTCTTATGGGCCGGGGCGCTATGATGAAGATTATGAACAAAGGGGACAAGATTACCCCCTGCCATTTGTCCGCTGGACAGAAAACAGGAATTTACAGGCTATTCTCGAGACGATAAGCAGCGGTAAATTAAATGTCAAAGACCTGGTGACAGAAGTCGTTGACCTTGGCAAATTTTCTGAAATATATGGAAATATCGGATCTTCTAAATCTATCGCATCCATATTAAAATATCCACATGATGATATTTCTGCTGAAGAAAACCAAACAGTTGTCGAATTAGGAAGCAGAAAATATGCAGGGCAAAAAGGAGTCCTCGGTATTATCGGTGCTGGCAATTTTACAAAGATGACCATGTTGCCAGCCTTGAAAAAAACAGGGGCTAATTTTAAATATATTGCTTCTTCTGGTGGAGTAACCGGTACAGCATTGGCTAAAAAATTCGGATTTACACACAGTACATCAGATTATAAAACCATTCTTGATGATACTGAAGTTGATACTGTTTTGATAACTACCCGTCATAATTCCCATGCCAAATTGGTTGTTGAATCATTGTCCGCGGGTAAAAATGTTTTTGTTGAAAAGCCTCTTGCTTTGAATAATAGTCAGTTGGAGGAAATTATTCAGACCTACTCAAACAGCAATACTACATTAACCGTAGGATTCAATCGTCGATTTTCACCGCATATGGGTGCCATCCACAAAGCAGTTGGGAATAATCCTGGACCTCTGAATATTGTAGCCACTATGAATGCCGGTATGATACCATCTAACGTATGGGTGCACGATTTGGAAGTAGGTGGAGGACGAATAATTGGCGAAGCCTGTCATTTCCTTGACCTAGTTGTTTATCTTGGAGGTTCACTAATAAAATCGATCTGTATGAATGCCCTGGGCGAAAACCCGGCAGAAACCACGGATAATGCCACCTTGTGCTTGAAATTGGAAAATGGTACTAATGCTGTAATTAATTATTTTTCTAATGGATCTAAAGCTTATAGTAAAGAAAGAATCGAAGTTTATTCCCAAGAACGCGTTTTTATCTGTGATAATTTCATTAAAACTGTTGGTCACGGTGCAAAGGGATTCAAGGGTCTTAAAACTCGACTTGACAAAGGACACAAAAAGCAATTTTCTGAATTAATAAACCGTTTACAACATAGCGGTGATCCTTTAATTCCTTTTGACGAGATAATAAATGTAACCAAAGCTTCATTTGCCGCTATTAAAAGCCTCCGTGAAAAAAGATGGGTAGATATAGCTTAATTATTGATATTGTGATTTCAAAATATAGAAAACTGTATTATCTATTACTTATTATTCCAAGGCTTGGGATGTGGAATGTAGCTTATATGGCTTGGTATAGATTCACTCTGAAAACAGGTCTGCGCCAGTATTTATTTCCAGCGAAAGTGGTTAAATCGGGTCCTGATATTTTTCATAAAAGGGATCAGGTCCCAAAAACGTTCTCTCAAGAACAAAAAATAATTGAAACAGCCGATCGAATTTTTAAAGGTGAGCTTTGCTATTATGGTGATAAATGGCTTACCATCGGCAATCCACCGCAGTGGTTTTTAAACCCTTTCAATGGTAAGCAAATTATCGAAAAAGAAAGACATTGGACCCGGTTGCCGGATTTTTCCGATGTCGGGGATATAAAGAATATCTGGGAAGCCTCCCGGTTCAGTTGGGTTCCTGTCTTGGCTTTAGCCTTTAATATTACAGGTGAAGATAAATATATTAACTGCCTGAACCGTTGGCTCGATAATTGGATTGTTAGCAATCCCGTCAACATCGGTCCTAACTGGAAATGTGGACAGGAAGCTTCCATACGAATTTTCAATATTCTTATAGCACTGCATATTTTGGAGCAGGCACAAACCCCCACCGAAGTAATGTTAGACTTTATTGATCAGCATATAAAACGTATAAATAAAAATATTCTGTATTCTATTGCCCAGGACAATAACCACGGTATCAGTGAAGCTGCAGGTCTTTACTTGGGCGGTGCGTTTTTAAATAGAGTTAATCCTAATAGATATCCAGAAGCAAGTAAATTTTCAGCTAAGGGTAAAAAATGGCTTGAAAATAGGATAAACAAGCTAATACTGTGCGATGGGAGTTTCTCACAGCACTCGATAGTTTATCATCGGTTGGTTCTTGATATTCTATCGGTAGTAGAGCTATTTCAGAAGAAATGGGTACTTGAAGAGTTTCCTGATAGATATTATCATAAAATATCCTTTGCCATAAAATGGTTTTCAGCCTTCATAGATTCAGAATCTGGCAATGCCCCAAACCTGGGTGCAAATGACGGAACTGTCCTATTTGACTTTGGACAGGTTAAATACCGTGACTTTCGGCCAACACTTGCCCTGGCATCAGCGGTTTTTGAACATCCCTTGGGTAAAGAATTTTCAGCATCACACCCACTATTAGAATTATTTAGAATTGATAGCACCGTCTTCAATGATAATAAAGTTAGCGCTTCACGGTTATTTGAAGATGGTGGGTATTGTAAACTGGTTGGCAAGTGCAGTACCGTTTTTATCAGGTTGCCCATATATAAATTTAGACCGACAAATTCAGATGGACTTCATATAGACCTTTGGAGTAATGGTGTAAACTGGATACGCGATGCTGGCTCTTACAGCTATGCTGTTTCACAAGAAAAGCATAGGCGGTTTTCAGGCACAGCCGGCCACAGTACAGTTCAATTTGATGATATTGACCAAATGCCGCTTATCTCTCGTTTTCTATATGGAAAATGGTTGAGGTCAGACTTTATTGAAGTTGATTTTAAAAAAAATTATGTATCAAGTGGCTATACTGATTATCAGGGAAATAGCCATAATCGCTCTGTGTCAGAATGTCACAATGGCTGGACAGTAAAAGACAACATAAATGGTAATTTTAAATCCGCGACTCAAAGATTTTTGCTTGCGCCCGACAGCTGGACCCTGGAAAACAATACAGTTTTTAATTCTCACATATCATTTAGTTTTAAGTCAAAAATCATAGATACTATTTATCTAAATGATGGTTGCGAATCATTATTCTATATGGAAAAGAATCCTATACCAGTTCTTGAAGTTTCATTAACTGGTCCTGGATGTATCGAAACAGCAATTGAGTTCAACCAATGAAAATTTTGTATTTTCACCAACATTTTTCGACCCCAGCTGGATCTACCGGTACAAGGTCATATGAGTTTGGTAAGGCTTTGGTAAAGGCAGGTCATAATGTGACAATTATATGTGGGTCTTATTGGATAGCTGATAGTGGTTTGTCAGGTCCTTTTATCAATGGTAAGCGTACTGGTTGCGTGGATGGAATAAATGTAGTTGAATTGGAGTTGTCTTATTCTAATGCACAGGGTTTTTTAAAACGTGCCTGGTTGTTTATTAGATACTCAATATCTGGAATAAAAGTAGCATTGAGTGTAGAATATGATATTTTATTTGCCACATCTACACCATTAACTGCCGGTATCCCTGGTGTTTTCGGAAAAATATTTAGGCGGAAAAAGTTCATTTTCGAAGTTAGGGATCTGTGGCCGGAGTTACCGCGTGAAATGGGGGTTATTACTAACCCGGTTGTTCTTAAGCTAATGGATTGGCTTGAAACAGTGACATACAAATATGCAGATAAATGTATTGCCCTTGCTCCCGGAATTGCATCAGGAATAAAAAAGAAAGTACCAAACAAGCAGGTTACGATTATTCCCAATGGATCCGATGAGGTAGACCCAAAACAATTTTCATCCAATTCAAATGACCAAAAATTGATAGCCGTATTTACCGGAGCTCATGGCATCGCCAATGGGCTGGATGCAATACTCGATGCGGCTGGCGAATTGTTGAAGAGGAGTGAAAATGATATAGAAATTCAGTTTATAGGTGACGGTAAACTAAAACCAGGCTTGATAGCTCGAGTCGAAAACGAAAAATTGCACAACTGCAAATTCATAGCCCCAATGCCTAAACATGAGATGTTTGATTATCTTAGGGAAAATGCCGATGCTGGCTTAATGGTTCTGGACAATATTCCTGCGTTTTATAATGGAACATCACCTAATAAATTTTTTGATTATATTTCACTTGGGTTGCCTGTAATAAATAATTATCCGGGCTGGCTGGCAGAATTAATTGTTGAAAGGAATTGCGGAATTGCAATTGCTCCAGGTGACCCCATCCGCCTTGCAGAAGCTCTGGTTTCATTAAAACAGGATAAAAACTTATGTAAGAAGTACGGGCAAAATGCCAGAATATTATCGGAAGAAAAGTTCAGCCGGAAATTACTTTCAAGAGAATTCGTTGAGTATATAACATCATGCTGAAGAGAACAATTGATATATTTGGTGCTTTAATAGGATTGGTATTATTAAGTCCGTTATTGGTTTTGCTTTATATCATTGTTCGGTTAAACTTAGGATCTCCGGTAATTTTTAAACAACGGCGTCCTGGACTAAAAGGAAAAGGATTTTCATTTTATAAACTCCGTACAATGAATGATGCCCGTAATTCGAAGAGAGAACTTTTGGCAGATAAAGATCGAATCACTTCGGTTGGCAGTTTTCTCAGGAAAACTTCATTAGATGAGCTTCCAAGTTTGTACAATGTATTAATTGGAGATATGAGTTTAGTTGGCCCAAGGCCATTATTAGTGGAATACCTTGATCTATACTCTCCCGAGCAGGGGCGTCGGCATGAAGTGAAGCCTGGAGTTACTGGCTGGGCACAAATAAATGGGCGTAATTCAATATCGTGGGCAGGAAAATTTAAGTTAGATGTTTGGTATGTAGATAACTATTCTCTCCTTTTAGATCTGAAAATATTGATAATTACAATTATAAAGGTTATTAAAAAAGAAGGCATTAGCCAACAAGGGAGTGCGACAATGGAGGCGTTTAAAGGCAATGAAAACTAATATTTCAGATGGCAACCCATTTAGCTTCAATCGATATGGTTATTCATATGAAGTTCTAAGACAGAACTACCCAATAAATACTCATTTAGATTTTGGAGCAGGTACTGGTGAAATAATAAACAGCTTTAGAGTTTGTGGTGTTATCTCTCAAGGGGTTGGGGTTGATATTTCAGATAAAGTTTTACAAGGTAAATATAAAAGCATTACAT